>JANXDW010000001.1 GCA_025058515.1 Aigarchaeota archaeon | reverse complement strand
GGAGAAGGTTATAGAGATGAAGACTTGAAGGGTAGAGTGTACATGCCTGTGGGAATAGATATTGGAGCGGATACCCCTGAAGAGATTGCGGTATCGATAATAGCTGAGTTGATAAAGATTCAGAGAGGTGGTGAACTAAAGCATTTAACTCTCCTATCATGAGAACTTGAACAAGATAATCTATACAGGGTTATCTTTTAGAAACTAAAGAGATTTAGATAAAACTATATGATTTGTTTATGCATGAGTGTGGAATCGAGCTTTCTTATTTAAGAACTTTCTTATTTAAGAAAATTGTTAAGCTGGCGATGAAGGTTGAAGGATCTGATAGAGATCTAGAATCTCTTAGAGAATATATTAGGACTCTTGCGAGCGCTTGATGAAGAAACTGTAAAAATAATTTAGGTTTTTAGATTATTTAAGGAGGTGGTGGAGGCAGTGACTCATATCTTGGTTTTTCAGAAGGCTTCCAAGTCAGTCCGAGTATGCTTCCAATTAATGCTAGTATAAACCCTATTATGAATCCTCCACCAGTTAAGAGGCTTAGAATAGAGAAGATCAAAACAAGTATTGAACCTGTTCTAACCTTAGATGGGTCGCCTGAATTTATCATAGTAGCTCCGATCAATGTTATTATACCGAATACTAATCCAATTATTCCGAACACGATTATTAATGCTCCGAGACCTCCCACGAACGGTATAAGCATCAAGACTCCACCGAAGAGTACTGTAACTAAAGCTGTAACCAAACTTCCAATTATAATGAAGATACCTCCTATAAGAGATAATGCGAAAGCAGCGGTAGGACGATCTCTTGACATACCTATATCTCTGGATACTTCTTTTAAAATCTTTTCTTTCTACTAAAACTGGTTAGAGTAATAGCTTCTAAGGAAAGAACTAAGTCTAGATAATGTTCCTCTCTCTTAAT
Source organism: Aigarchaeota archaeon (assembly GCA_025058515.1). Taxonomy (GTDB): domain Archaea; phylum Thermoproteota; class Nitrososphaeria_A; order Caldarchaeales; family Wolframiiraptoraceae; genus Geocrenenecus. Next base: position 51,948 of record JANXDW010000001.1, on the reverse strand, counting down.
GCAATCTTCTCTGAAGCTTTCTGTATTGCTTTTATTATGTTTATGTATCCAGTACATCTACATAGGTTTCCTTTAATATACTCAGTGATCTCTGATCTTGATGGGTTCTTATTCTCTCTAAGTAGAGCCTTGGCAATCATTATGAATCCTGGGGTACAGTATCCACATTGGATTGCTCCTTCTTCTAGGAAGGCTTCTTGAACTGGGTCGAGTTCTCCATTAACATCAAGTCCTTCAACAGTAGTTATCTCTCTTCCATCTACCTCAACTGCGAGGGTTAGACATGAGAGGACCGGCTCTCCATCAACCAATACCGTACATGCTCCGCATTCTCCTATTCCGCAGCCATATTTAGATCCAGTTAACCCTAACTTCTCTCTAAGTACATTGAGTAAAAGTTCATTCGGCTCAACATCCAAAGTCTTCTCTACATTATTTACTATCAACTTTATCTTCATTTTTTCACCCTTTCTACCGAGAGCTTTATAGCATCTCTTACAAGAATCTTAGAGACTTCTCTTCTATACCATTCAGTAGACCTAACATCTGTTATGGGTTTAATTTCTTCTGCAACGATTTCTTGGACTACTCTTAGATTCTCTTCATTAATACTTTTATATCTAAGATATTCTTCAGCTTTGGATATTCTCAACGGGGTAGGTGCAACTGCTCCAAGCGCTATCCTACATTCTTCAACCACTCCTTTATCTAGCTTTACTAGTACTGCTACATTTACTTTAGCTAAGTCCATGCCCACTCTACTTATCTTTAAGAAAGAGCTTCCAGAGTTCTCGGGAGGATAGGGAATACTTACTTCGGTAACCATCTCATTATCTTCTAGACTGGTTATACCAGGACCTTTGAAGAATTTATTTATTGGGATAGTTCTCTCTCCATTTAAGCTCTTGGCAATAACGGTAGCATTGAATATGAGCAGTGGTGGAGCAGTATCAGCCGCTGGACTCGCATTACATATATTTCCAACTAATGTCCCCATATTTCTTACTTGTATTGACCCAATCGATCTCACGGCTTCGTATAGTGCTTGGAATCTTTCTCGGATAATCTTATTCTTCTCGATAGTCCTCAACTTTGTCGCTGCTCCTACTCTTACAGCCGAGCCATCATCTACAATATAATCTAACTCCTTAATCTTCTTTAAGCTAATTATATGTTCAGGTTCTTTCCTACGGAGCTTCATATCTACTACTAAGTCAGTTCCTCCTGCAAGTATCCTGGCCTTCTTTCTATAATTAGCTAATAATCTTAGTGATTCTTCTATGCTTTTTGGAGCGTGGTAGGTCAGCTTAACTGGAACGATGTGGGTATTGACTATATTTACGTAATCTGCTCTCATGCAACCTCACTCTTAACAACTTCCTTCTCTAAATCTAGTTTCTCAATTTCTTTACTCTGCTTTAGTTTCTCTAAGATCTTTTCAGGAGTGATCGGTAGTTCATAAAATCTTATACCTATAGCGTTGTAGATAGCGTTGGCTATTGCTGCTATAGCTGGGTTCTGTGCTCCTTCACCAAGTCCTTTTGCTCCAAATGGTCCAGTAGGCTCGTAAGTCTCTACGAAGAAGGTTTTGATCTCATCTGGTATGTCCATGACAGTAGGCATCTTGTAATCTATTATGAAACCTTTACACTCCATGTCTCCTAGATCCTTACTATAGTTTAGATTTTCCAGTATTGCTCTACTCCAACCCATCATGAATCCACCATGTAACTGTCCTTCAGCAAGATCTGGATTTATCAATGTACCGACATCTGCTCCGATTACAACTTTAAGAGGCTTAACCATGCCGGTCTCAGTATCTACTAATACTTCTACGAAGTATCCTGTGAAATGTGGTGGGCAGGCTGGGGGTCGATAGCTCTCTACTGCAGCAATTGTTCCCCAATTCTTTATCCTTGCAAGAGTGGCCAACTCACCTATCGTTATCTCTTTCCTAGAAGATCCCTCCACGTAGACTATTCCCTGACCTCTCTCTTCATCTGGTCTTATCTTAAGAGAATGGGGGTAGGCGTCCAAGATTCTTGAAGCTAATTCTAGTATCTTCTTTTTAACTTGTCTAGCAGCGTTTAGTGCTGCTCCACCTCCAGCGTATATCCCTCTCGAAGCATGTGTACATACATCGTATACTGTTGTCTGAGTATCAGCTGAAACTATGTTTACGTTTTTTAGAGGGACCCCGATCTCCTCCGCTATTATCTTAGCATGTGCTTCCAGCGTCCCACCTCCATGGTCTACCATAGCAGTAATGTAATCGATCGTCCCATCTTCGTTTACTTTCAAAATTGCTCCAGAGTAATCGATTACTTGGCTTGATATCGGTGCACCTGCACTAGATGTATGGTAGCCTCTAGCCATACCTATCCCTCTTCTAAACCTCCCCTTCTGATCTCTTGGTCTAGGTCTATCTTTCCACCCTATGAGTAGTGCTCCTTTCTTCAATATCTCCTCTACACCGCAACTTTTGATTACAGACTTAACGGTAGGTCCCTGACCCCAGAATAGATCTCCTTCTCCAATATAGTTTATCAATCTTATCTCTATTGGATCTATTCCTAGAATCTCTGCTAACTCATCCATTATTGTCTCAACGGCCCATGTAACTTGAGGGTTTCCATATCCTCTATACGCACATGATGGTACCTTATTTGTGTAGACCGCTATCCCAGAGTATTTCATAGCTTGAAGCTTGTAGAGAGAAACCCACCATCCTGCACATGTTCCCAGTAGTGGATATGCTTGGATTTGGTGTGCACCTATATCCATTATATTTATCATGTATCCACCTGTGAGCCTTCCATCTTTCTTTGCACCTATCTTGAACTTGAATATCATCTGATAACTACTGTGTTCATGCATATCTTCTTCTTTTGTGTAAGCTAATCTCACAGGTCTTCTAGCTTTTAGTGCTAATGCCACAGCGATCGGTACAACTATATTGGTTTGTATACTTGAGCCGAATCCTCCACCTAGAGCAACCTTCTTTACATTTATCTTGCTTATAGGTATCTTGAAGATCTCGCTTATCAGTAGTCTCGTATTATGTATACTCTGGGTCGTACACCATATTGTTAAGCCTCCATCTGGTTCAGGGTTTACAATAGCAGTCTTAGGCTCAAGCTGGTTATGATATCCTCTATTAGTCTTAAACTCTCTCTCGATAATTACGTCTGAGTTCTTGAATGCTTCTTCTAGATCTCCTTCTTGAAGCTCGAGTTTACAAGCAATATTGTTCTCGATTATTACCTCTTTATCATTTAATATTATCTTTTCATGTATCTTAGGCTTACCATCCTTCATTGATTCAAGAGGGTCGAAGCTAGGCTCGAACACCTCGTATTCTACCTTTATCAATTCTATAGCCTTCTGAGCTATCTCTTCTGTCTCTGCAGCTACTGCGGCTATTGGTTCACCAACATATGATGGTTTATCTGTTAAGACTCTCCAATCTTTGTATGTTGCTTCAGGAGTACTTACAAGCCTAGGGCAGAACAATATATCTGGTACATCCTTAAACGTGATTACTACTGCACCTATCTTCTCTGCTTCACTGGTATCTATACTCTTCACTCTTGCATGTGGATATGGGCTCTTTAGAACTCTTGCATAAAGCATGTTTGGAAGATATATGTCTGAAGCGTACTTCTCACGTCCAGTGACTTTAGCGACACCATCTTTCCTAATAGTCTTCTTCCCTATAACATGATAACTCATAAGCTCTAAAGTCATTTTTTCTAAGCTCTCTTATTAATCTTCCTAATATACTAGAGAAGATTGTATTAATGGTTGCGTAATTGTTATTGAAGGTTCTCCAAAACCTTTTTAAGATCTTCAGGAGTATCTATATCTATAATCGTAAACCTACTTGACTCCACCTCTACAGTATCTTCTCTATACTTCTCCACTATTTCCTTGAGACCACGTTTTTCTTCTCTTATCATCATTATCTCTTCATGAATTTTGTTGGAAAAGAGTATAGGGTGTCCACGTCTCCCACGATGAGAGGCAACTACTATCGGTGCACTCGTTATCTGAAATACTTCTATCAATCTATTGATATCTTCTGGATTGATTAATGCTACGTCTGCTGGATGAATCATGACTGCTTCTACTTTTCCTATCACTTCTCTTACTCCAAGCTTTACTGAGGTGCTCTGACCTTCTTCATAATCAGGGTTATATACTATCTTAATTCTATCATTTCCCAACTTCTCTACTTCTTTTCTTATCTTATCTGCTTCATAACCTGTAACCACTATTATCATATCTACTTTAGATCTTAACCCTGTTTTAACAATCTTCTCGATAATAGATTCTCCTTTAATTTTTGCTAAGAGCTTGTTCCCTGGAAACCTAGTCGACTTTCCAGCTGCAAGTATTACTAGCGCAACCTTTAGAGTCATGGATCCACCAACTTCATAGGGATACTTATCTTAATTATTCTAAGTTCTACGAAGTTTTTGTGATGCTTTAATTATTGCATTAATTATTTGCTGGTATGCTCCACATCTACATATGTTTCCTACAAGAGCTTCTTTTATCTCGTGTATAGTTGGTCTCGGGTTGATATCTAGGAGCGCTTTCGCAGTCAATAGTATACCTGGGGTGCAGTATCCACATTGGAGAGCGAATTCTTCTATAAATGCTTCTTGAAGTGGATGTAGCTCACCATCTTTCGCTAATCCTTCTACGGTTATGATTGTCTTACCGTCTATCATCGGAGCGAGTATTAAGCAACTATTGACAGGTTTACCATCTAATAGTACTGTGCATGCACCACATTCTCCAATTTCACATCCTCTCTTAACGCTTGTTATCCTAAGCTCTTCTCTCAATAAATCTAGAAGAATGGTACTTGGTGGAGCATCAACTTCAACTACTCTTCCATTTAGATTAAATCTAATCTTCAAAAATGAACACCACGACAGAAACATTACTTACAAACCTCAGTATAAACATATCTTATTTTAAAGCTTAGGATATTGGAAAAACTATCATAGGTAAAGCTTCTACAAAGCAAATACTTAAAAATCGTATCATGGATATCTATCTGTAGGGGATGAGGCTGCTGCCCCAGACTGAGTTGTGATGGTGGAAGAGCCGAGCCGACCCCTCTACTCACTACAGAGTTCTGAAAACTTTCTTAACTTGTAGAAATTTGCAGACGTTTAGGTATACTTACTACTTCTAAGAGTAGATTTTCGAAAGATGTAATGTTGTTTGTTTCTGAGGTCTAGATATATGTGTATTTCAATACTAATTTAAGAGATTTATAGAGGTGTTTTAGATATATTTATGAAAGTTGAAGATGCTAAAAATTAAGTGGCAAAGGCTTGTAGACGATCAGCAGACATGTCAAAGATGTGAATCAACGGGTGAAGAGTTAGAAAAAGCAGTAGCTATTCTTCAAGATATTCTTAAACCATTTGGAATAAAGGTGGTTCTAGAGAAAGTTGAACTCTCGATCGATGATTTTCATAAGAATCCTTTAGAGTCTAATAAGATTTGGATTAATGAAAAATTAATAGAAGATTGGCTAAGAGGTAGTGTTGGGAAAAGCCCGTGCTGCGATATATGTAGTCCTTACGAGTGTAGAACAATTGAGTTAAACGGCAGGGTATACGAGACGATAAACTCAGAGTTAATAGTAAAAGCTGGATTGTTAGCAGCTTTAAACTTAATCAATAAATCATGTTGTGAGAGCTGCATTGAGTGATTAATCTTTATCCTGTGATTTTACTTATAGAGAGTATAGAGACTAAAGAGAAATAACATACACTTTGTATTTGGCCAAACCATAGAGACAGCATATTACTCACTATAAAATATTGAGACGTTTTTACAAAAACTTTTAAATTTCTTTAATGTTATAATAATCGAGTTTCATGGAAGGTCCTGATGATCATCTGTTCAAATATGTTAAAAATACTTTAATCTATGGTATTGCTTCACTATTAGGACCTTCTGGATTAACCGCTCTTGAACATCACTTAAATAGGAAACTTGGAAGAGATATGTATGAAGTATTTTATTATTCTCCAAATGTTTTCTATAATGCTTTAAGGAGTTTCCTCGGGTCTGGTGCAGACGCTATATTGAAGATAGTAGTATCAAAATTAATCGATGAAGGTAGAATAACGGGAATTACTCCTAAAGAATTCTTAGAATTAATAAGTAAAGATGATGAATCTTTCCGTCGGAAGCTTCTGAGAAGTTTTAGAGGTGGGTTAAGATGAAGAAGCCTATCATGGCTCCAACAGGTTTAGAAGTGTTAGATGAGATTATAGGAGGGTTTCCACGAGGTGGTCTGATAACCTTAGCAGGTAATCCTGGAACAGGTAAATCAGCATTTGCTGCAACTCTTATCTACAATGGTATAGTAAAGTATAATGAGCCAGGAGTATATGCATCTTTTCTAGAAGATGAAGAAAGATTCTATGAGTATATGATGAACTTCGGATTAGATTTCAAGATTTTAGAAGATAGAAAGATGTTCAAGTATCTCTCTATCCCTACGCTTTTAGAACCTGGAATGAGTATGTCTGCTGCTGAAATAATCGATGCAGTAGAATCTATTGGTGCGAAGAGGCTTGTAATAGATTCATTTACAGCGATGAAGCAGATGTTTAAGTCGCCTTCAGAGTCTAGAGTCTTTCTCCACTCTCTATTATCTAGGCTAGCTAGACAGCTTGATTGCACGACTATTCTAATTAAAGAAGTCTCAAGAGATGAGAGTGAATACGAGTATGAAGATTTTATCTCAGATGGAGTAATCATATTTAGGAGAACTAAGTTTGAAGATAAACTAGTTAGAGAGATGAATATAGTCAAGATGAGAGGCACCGAGGTTAAAGAACAAAGTATTCTTTTCAGTCTTCATAAAGGTTTCCACCTCTTCAAACCAATAAGGATAAGCTCTACCCATCTAAAGAAAAGGTACGAGCCACCTCCTGATCCTGAGGAAGGATACACATCAGGTATACAAGACTTAGATGAAGAGATAGGTGGATTTCCAAAAGGCTCTATTGTATTATTTGAAATAGATCCAAAATTGACTATATATGAGCGTATTCAAGTTACTTCATGTATCTACGTAAGTTATCTTAAAAAGAGAAGACCTGTAATATGGCTTCCAAGTGTTCGGATAAGTCTTCCCTATATTCACGATTTTCACAAATTGTTCAATATATCTTCCGAGATCATAGATAAGTATCTAATTGTTTTGAGCGATATAGAAGAGAAAGATACGCCCTCGACTTATATTCAGAAGATCGACTTACTGGACCTTGGAGACTTCAACGAGAAGATACGGAATATATCAGATAAGTTTATGAGAACTATCGGTACTCCACCATTGATAATTCTAGGAGTTGATAAACTAGCTTATAGATTTAGAGAAGAAATGTTAGATGCTGTGTACTTTGTAACTAACTTAACTAAGAGTTTAGGCGGGTTATCAGTCTGGATTCATGAACCAATCTATCCATGGATTATTGAGAGGATCTCACCTCTCGCAGACTTCCATTTCAAGCTTACAAAGACACTCAGTAGAACAGTTTTTTACGGTGTGAAGCCTGTTACACCTCTTTACGTCGTTGAGCCAGTTGATGATGAGAGAGCTGTAAGACTTATCCCAATGGTTTAAGATCTGATGAGGCTCCTTTAGATAACAGCTCAATCTAATGTGAATACTGTCTTTATCGTAATTTTACTTTAACTTTTCTAGTATTATTGTTGGACAGACTCTCGTTACTCCTTCTAAATCGTTTAACTTCTTAATGTACTCTGAGAGCTTGTTAGAATTCTCGAACCAGCATTCAATCATTATCATGTGGTCTCCCGATGTAGAATATAAATTGGAGACCTCACTCATATTCTTCAATACCTCAATTACTCCAAATAATCTCTCTGGTTTAACATCTAAACCTATAAGTGCATGAACATTATACCCCAACTTCTTCATATCGATCTCTATGGTATACTTCTTGATTATACCTTCAACCTCCAATCTCTTCAACCTCTTCCTGATAGCTGTATCTGTAACCCCAAAAATTCTAGCTAATTCTTTAAAAGAGATCCTCGAGTTCTCTTTCAAGATATTGATCAGTTCATAGTTCGTTAGTTGAACCATAATGTTTAATAAATCAAACTATTTAATAAAGATACAAGAAAAAGGGGTGTTAGAAATGGAAACCATCCAAGTTGAGAAGATACCTATGATAGGAGATAAAGTACCTAGTTTTAGAGCTAGGACAACGAAAGGGGTCATAAACTTCCCAGAAGATTATCGTGGTAAATGGGTTGTCTTATTCTCCCATCCAGCAGACTTCACCCCAGTCTGTACTACAGAGTTCTACGCATTCCAGAAGAGACATAATGAATTCAAAAAATTAAACTGTGAGTTAATCGGATTGAGCATCGACCAAGTCTTCAGCCATATCCAGTGGGTTAGATGGATAAAAGAGAAGCTAAATATACAGATAGAATTTCCAATAATCGCAGATGATATGGGTAAGATTGCAGCTATGTTCGGCATGGTGCATCCGAAGAAGGGAACGAATACAGTTAGAGCTGTCTTCATAATTGATCCCGAAGGTGTGCTAAGAGCAGTATTCTACTATCCTCCAGAACTTGGTAGAAATATCGATGAGATTCTAAGAGCTGTAAGAGGATTACAGATTGCTGATAAAGAGAAGGCAGCTCTCCCAGCTAACTGGCCAGAGAATGAGATCGTTGGAGATAAAGTTATCGTCCCACCTGCAACCGATGAAGCATCTGCTGAAGAACGTCTAAAACAGTATAAAGGATTCGACTGGTGGTTCGTATACAAAGAGATATCAACAAAGTAAATAAAAGTAAATAAAATAGAAATAAATATAATGTATTCTATCCTATTCATTTTTTGAGGGGAAACCATGTCTCCAGAAACGATAGATGTATCTTTTGCTCTTACACTTTCTTCAATCGGAATATACGTTCACGCTATAACTGTAGCTATCGTTATAGGTTTCTCCATAGCTTTAGTAGTACTTGAATTTCTAGGAATAAAGAAGAAAGATAAAGAATATATTAAATTAGCAAAGAAGGTCGCAATATTTCTAATCATAGCGTTTGTCTTCGGAGCTGCTACTGGAACATTAGTTGAGTTTGGATTAATACAAGTATGGAATGGAGTTATCTTAGCTATAGGTTCTTATGTCTTCCTCCCTCTCTATCTAGAACTTGTAGCATTCGTGATCGAAGCCGGTCTTCTAATCGCCTTAGTATATACTTGGGACAAGTTCAAGAACCCTTGGACCCACTGGACTATAACTGTAGTTTATGCAGTTGGAGCTCTATTCTCAGGAGCATTGATTACATCGGTTAACTCTTGGATGCAAGCACCTTGGGGGACGGGAGACCTAGTCAAACTAATATATCCATGGGCTCCATCTTATGGACCTAACTTATCTAATGTAGATTTCTTAGTAGAATTAAAGATAATTTTAGTAGATAATAGTTTGAAGAATGGGTATGGTCCATCTTTAATCACACCTACCGTGTTAGAGCAGTTGATAAACAAGCATGGAATCTTACTTAAAGATCCTTGGGTCTCACTAACTAGTCCAGTTGCCTTAATAAGTGTAATCCATCAACTGCTCGCAACTACAATTGTAGGAGTATTCTGGATAGCTGGAGCATTATCATACAAAGCTTTAAGAAACGTTGAGAAGAGAGAAAAATATTTCAAATTATTCAAATCAGTTGCTTTGATAGGAGCTATTCTATTCATCGTTCAAGGAATAGAAGGTCATGAACAAGGATTGATGGTCTACTTGTATCAACCGACAAAGTTTGCGATGATAGCTGGGCTTGAAAAATCTGGAGCTTACCCACCTGCAGGATTAACTTTATTCGGAGACCCGAACTACATCTTTAAAGGATTTGACTATCTACTACAAGTCTCAGAGAATCATCCAAATCCAGATATCAAGATAGCTGGAATATCGCTTAAAGAGATAGCTATCTCAGATACATTGAAAGCTCTGGAAAAACTACCTCTAGTAAAAGTCTTATATGAAGTCAAGCTACTTTTAGCAGGCATAGGTGTCATCATCTCTCTGATGATATTATCTACTCTAGTCTTTAAGAAGTTCTGGGTTGGAAGAGAGAAGATACTCCTCTATGGTGGTCTAGCGATGCCCTTTATTCCTCCAGCTGTAGCAGGTCTCGGATGGGCTGTAAGAGAGATAGGTAGAAAACCATGGACAGTATATGGATTACTTTATCCAGAAGAACTGATAACGCTTAATCCAGTAAATCTATGGGTTGGATTAGCTATCCTTGCAGGGATAATCGCTGGATTACTCTTAACTTTCTGGACAGCATATAAAGTATTGCAGAAGCCTCCTCGATTCTTATTGGAGGTTGAAGAATAGATGGATGTAACATTACCTATCCTCGTCCTAGGACTAATCCTCTTAATACATCTCACATTCGTAAATATCAATATCGGTCTAGGATTTTACAGCTTAATCTTAAGGTTCATCTCTCTAAGAAGAAGCGAGGTAGCTAGAACTGCACGTAAAGTATTCAAGTTCCTCGTTGCTACAGAAGTAGTTTCAGGAGTCTATGGAACAATGATTACAGTTGTTCTCGCAGGCCTATTCCCCACATTGGTAAACATAGCTGCAACGATCTTATTCATCCCACTAATCATAAGCATACTAGGAATATTGATAAGGTTGACGTCGATCGTGGCCTACTGGTATACTTGGGATAGGGTAAACGTGAAGACCCATCTATCAATAGGTATAGTGATGGCGGTCTCAGGCTTGATGATCCCCGGAGGGTTTAGATACATATTCGCTTTAATAAATAATCCAGTAGGTTTAAAGAGTTTAACACCTTTATTAGGAGACCCTATAGAAGCATTATTCAATCCAGTATATCCACCACTTTTACTACATACATGGATTGGAGCATTATCGATAGGATTCTTGACCGCTGCTGCAGGTCTCTCATGGACATCTAGGAGAAGTGGAGAAGACCTTGAGTGGAGTAGACATGCAAGCCTACTGGGATCACTGATGATAATACCTCAAGGAATAGTTGGGTTCTGGTTCTGGAGTACACTAAGCTTTCACTCAAGATACCTCTTCAACAGTATCAATAAATCGTTCCTACCAGTAGGAGAATCTTCTATAGATATGGGACATAGTTTTCTAGGGATGGTACTATTAGCTATAGTTATACTAGTAATGGGGGTAGCATATTATTACAAGCCTGATAAGAAGGTAGCGTACATCTTACCATCTCTCGCTATAATATCATTGATCTTAGGTGAGATAGCCCATGATGTGGGGAGACTACCATACATGGTTATCATAGGTGAGAAAGGAATAGAAGCATCTGCATTCCTAAACAAACTAATCATAATAGATCCAATTCTGATTGGAGTTGGAGTAGCATCCATACTAATAATGACAGGAGTATTCCTAATACTACTATACCACTATCTAGCAAAGGGGTTCCTCCAGTAATCTTTAGAATAATCCATAAACCTCCCTATATTTTTATGACGCTCAATATATTGTGTGGAGAATATAGATGGGGTTAAAAAGATTATTAGAAGATTTAAGAAAACTTGTCAACACAAGTGTAAGTAGGATCGTTCAAGAAAAGATTAGAGAATTTAAAGAATTAGGTGGAAAGGATATTGATGAGATCTTTAAAGAACTTTGTTTCTGTATCTTGACCGCAGGCTATAATGCTGAGAGAAGTATAATGATTCAAGAGAAGATTGGTGATGGTTTCTTAAAGTTCTCTCAAGAAGATTTATCTCTAATGCTTAGAGAGCTTGGACATAGATATCCTGATGCAAGAGCTAGGTATATTGTGAAGGCTAGGGAGAAGATAGATGATTTAAAGATCGTATTATCTAGCTTGAGGGATGATAAGCAGATTAGAGAGTGGCTTGTAGAGAATATAGATGGAGTAGGATATAAAGAGGCTAGCCATTTCCTTAGGAATATAGGTCGTCTAGATGTAGCTATAATCGATTTCCACATTCTCGACCTCTTAGACAGATATGGAGTTATAAAGAAGCCGAAGACCTTAACAAAGAAAAAGTATCTCGAGATCGAAAAGATATTAGAGAATATCTCTAATCAACTTAATATGAAATTAGGTGAGTTAGATCTTTATTTATGGTATCTTGAGACGGGTAAGATACTCAAGTAGAACTATCCTCATCCAGTATCTTAAAATAGTGGTTTTATCGTTTTCAGCTAGACGACGAGAAAATTAAATGGGTGGATGAGTAGTGCCGAACTGGGGATACTCTGTTAAAGAACTTGATCCTGCTAAAACTGTGAAAGCAAGTCTTAGAGAGGTAGATGTTTCACCAAAGTTTTCTAGAGAAGTTTGTAGAGCGATAATCGGGTTAAGTATCCCTAAAGCAAAGAAGTTGATGGAAGATGTTATCGCCAAGAAGAAGATGATACCTTATAGAAGGTATAGGAAGAAGAGAGCACAGCATGCTCAAACTAAAGGTCCAGGAGGATATCCGGTAAAAGTTGCTAAACTAATGTTAAAGCTACTTGAAAGTCTTGAGGCTAATGCAGAGTTTAAGGGATTAGACCCAGAGCAAGTAGTTATAAGATATGCTGTAGCACACAAAGGCAGAGTTTTGACAAAGTTTATCGAGAGAGCTTTCGGTAGAGCTACACCATATGAGAAAACTTTAACCCATATAGAATTGATCGGAGAAGTGAGAGAATAAGAAGATACTCTAATAATTCAAGATACTTTCATATACTAGATATAGAGAGAAAGGGAACTTTAAAATATAGGTCTTGTGTAGAAGACTTAGAATCAGTAGACTTGAGATAGACCGGTTGGGTGGAAGATAAAGATGTCTACAGTTAAGCAGATAGTTGAGAAGAGGAGAAAGAAGTCAGAGGTGGAAGAGTATCTTAGAGAGAAGTTGAAGGATGCAGGCTTCGGAGGAGTAGACATAGTCTTTACACCAATAGGTACTAGAGTCACAGTATACGCTATGCATCCTGGTAGAGTTATAGGACCTAGAGGAAGAACTATTAAAGAAATATCAGAAACATTAGCCAGTAAATTCGGTATAGAGAATCCTAATGTTACCGTTGCAGAGATAGAGGTTCCAGAACTGAATCCATATGTCATGGCCTATAGGATAGCTCAAGCAATAGAGAAAGGTGTTAGACATAGAAGAGTAGCATTCTGGGCTCTTAGAAGGATAATGGATGCAGGTGCTAGAGGTGTAGAAATAGAGATAAGCGGTAAGTTAACATCTGCTAGAGCGAGAACAGAGAAATACTCTTCTGGACTAATCCCTAAATCGGGAGATTATGCATTAAAATATTTAAAGGTCGGTAAAGCATCCATCTTACTGAAAACAGGTATATACGGAGTAAAGGTAAAGATATATCCTCCAGATGCACCATTACCTGAAGAATTAAACTTAGATATTGAGAAGATTACTACTATAAAGACTTCAGAACATAAGGGTGAGGTAGTGGAAGATGGTGAAAGAAGTAAAGGACTTAAGACAGAAGAGTAATGAAGAACTACTAGATGAACTAGATAGATTGAGGTCAGAGTTGATCTTACTTAGGAGTAAGACTAGTAAAGCTGGAGCTGAAAAAACAGCATTAATAAGAAATACCCGTAGAAGGATAGCGAGGATCTTGACAATCTTAACGGAGAGAGGAGTGAGTGCATAAAACCTTCACTGCAAAAAATATCTTACGCCATGAACTTCTTGGATTAAATGTAGTAGCAAGAGGAATAAAACAGAAGATAGAACATGTTGGAGAGATTGTTGAAGAATCTCAGAAAACCTTTAAGATATTAAGAAAAGATGGAAGAATAATTAGATTGATAAAAGATGCATATGTCTTTGAGTTTATTCTCCCAAATAATGAAAGAGTAAGAGTTGAGGGTGCTGCATTATTAGGTAGACCAGAAGATAGATTAAAAAAGAAGATAAGAAGATGGTAGTAAAAATCTAGCGAGTTTAGAATAGAGTAGATCTACCTTCTCAAAAGCCTCGAGATACTCTCCGAGATGTAAGCGCTATATGTTTATAGACTTGAAAACTACTTGATACGTGAAGTACGAGGGTTCCCATTTAATGTTTAAAGTTTATTAGGAGAGTTATGAACTTAGGTTAGAAGGTGATGACTATTACTACTAAGAATATTGGAGTACCTGTGAGACCACCTGCAAGAGAGTGCAGTGACCCAGACTGTCCATTCCATGGATACTTAAAGATTAGAGGAATAATCTTAACAGGTACAGTATATAAGAAGAAGATGAACAAGACAGTGGTCGTTAGACGTGAATATCTCTATTATCTAAGAAAGTATAAGAGGTATGAGAGGAGGAGGAGCAATATACCAGCTCATCTCCCAGAATGTATAGATGTGAATGAAGGTGATAAGGTTAAGATAGCTGAGTGCAGACCTCTAAGTAAGACCGTAAGCTTCGTAGTGATAGAGAAGCTAGAGTAATCGATTAGAGCATTCAGCTAATTCATCCTTTTATCTAATGTATAGGTTATATAGATGGAGTACTTGAATCTAATATAGTAGGAGGGTGAAGACATGTCTAAGAAGAGCAGAGCTGTAGCAGCTGTTGGAATACTTGAGAGGAGACCTAATATTCCTAGAACGATAAATGTAGGCTCGGAGATATTGTGTGCCGATAACTCTGGAGCTCAGATACTCAAGATAGTCCAGGTACACGGTGTTAAGACTAGACTGAGACAACATCCATCGGCAGGGATCGGGGACTTGGTCTCAGTAACTGTGAAGAAGGGTCCGATAGACTTGAGGAAGAAGGTTATGCATGCCGTAATAATTAGGCAGAGGATGCCTTATAGGAGACCTGATGGAACATGGATATCTTTTGAAGATACTGCTGCAGTACTCGTTACACCTGAAGGAGATGTTAAAGCAACAGAGATTAAAGGACCTGTAGCTCGAGAAGCAGCTGAGAGATGGCCACGAGTTGCAAACATAGCGGGTATGATAATCTAGCCTTTCAAGCTTCACATACTCTAAACAGATAATTCTTAAAAGTTATTTAAGCAATCTTTAAGAACAATATTCTTACTTCTTCTTGATTCTTCTATACTCTCTCAGTCTTTCATGTATAATATAAGCAAAATCTAAGCTTCCTTCAACTTTAACCTTACCTAAGAAGAATGATTTAATCGGATCTTCTTCACCTCTTAAAAGCTTTATGATCAATCTACTATTACCTTTAACTATGGCATCAGGTTTACCACTAAAACTCTCCAACATCATTACACCATTCTCACTAATCTCGAAAAATTTTGAGACATTATCTTCAGTTCTTAATTCAACAACTATCGGTTCATGGGGGAGGAGCTTCCTCAAAACATAATCTGAATTTACACTATCTATTATCTTCTTTAACTCAGAGAATAGCTCAGGGTTCATTCAATGAAAAATTGATCTTACCTTAATATTAAGTATTATCATCAATTTTAAGAAACGGAGAGATATAGTATTAATAGAGAGAAGAGCAAGTTCTTAATAGGTTAAGAATCTTAAGGTTTTCTATTAATTGGTTCTTCTAGCATAGATATCTATGACTATGTGATTCCGTGTTTTAGAATATGATTTGACTATCCTCCAACTCTTGACATCTATCCAGTATCCTTGTTCTTCAACTTTCTTCTTAATCGTATAGATAAAATCTTCTTCTCTCCCTCTTCTCACTAATTCATGAAAGTGGATTATTCCTCCAATTGGTTTCAATGCTTCTAGAGCTTGAGGTAATGCTTCTATAGTGCCTCCGAAATATCCCATGACTACTCTATCTGCAATCTCTTTGATCTCTTCTCCAACGATCTTCTTACAATCTCCAAGTATAGGATCTACTATATGCTGGACTCTGTTCAATAATATATTCTCTACTAGGTAGGAGTATGCTTCAGGATTTATCTCTACTGAGTATATTTTTCTAGGCTTACCGATGACAGCTATAGGTATGGTGAATTGACCTACACCTGCAAACATATCGACTACTATCTCGTTATTTGAAACGATTCTAGCTATTCTAAGTCTTTCATAACTATTACCTAGACAGAGCATCAATCTTTCAATATCTAATCTAAGCTTCCAGCCATACTCTTTATGTTCTACGACTCTAACTCGTTCTCCTGCTAGATGCTCGATAATCGGTCTCCTCTCAATTCCTTCTACACCAATCCATCTATAAACAGCTCGAACTCTAGGGTAATATTGGAGAGCTAATCTACTTATTTCTTTAAACCATGGTTCAAGTTCACTGGAGATGCGTAGTATTGCAATCTTATCAATAATCCTCGCTCTAGAAGGTAGTAGACTCTTTGGAGCTTCAGGAATCTTCTCAGCTAAGTAATCTTTAAACTTCAACCTATTCTACTCATAATAAAGAATTTCCTAATTTAATTTTATGTTTGTTTATCATCTGTAGATGCGTTATAAAAAGAGATGATTTTCTGATTCTTACCTAGATTTATGAGATTCTCTAAATAGTGATAATACCATCATGATGACTTCAACATTAACACATGTAGAGTATTTCTATCATCTAATGAATAAGCCTTCAAGCATTGGAAAAATATTTCCAGATATTTGAGAATTGATTATTATTTAACTAGTCTTTAACATCTTTTAGAGGTCTGGTACGATGCCTGGGATTCTTGGGAATGGTTGAACTTCTCCAATATGTTTTACTCCGCAGATGTATTGAATGAATCTTTCTACTCCTAATCCTGCTCCAGCAGAAGGTTTTAAGAGTCTCTTCTCAGCTAATTCTAGAAGTAATTTATAATCTTCTCTTCTCAACCCATCTCTCTCTATCTTCTTTAAGATCTTCTCATATTCATATTCTCTCTCTGCTCCTGAAAGCACTTCACCATATCCTTCAGGAAGTATTAAGTCATAGTTTCTCCACTCTCCTGTTTCAACATCTTCATAATCGTAGAATTGTCTTGGGATATCTGTAACCCATACAGGTTCTTCAAATTCTCTTGAGATTATCTCTTCCCAGTCTTCTCCATATTTTTCTATAAGCCATCTTCTCTTAAAGACTTTAAAAGGTGTACTTGGGATACGTAGTTCTCTTGAGAATATCTTCAGCTCTTCCTCCATCTCTTTACTAACGACTTCGATCGATCTCTTCACCAATTCTTCAAATAATCTAAATACATCATCCATCTTTCCATATGCAATCTCTAGATCTAGTTGTGTAAATTCGTAGAGATGTCTACCGGTTGCAACTCTTTCTCTATTCTCTATCCTAATATTTGGAGAGAGGGTAAATATCTTTGGAGGACCTAGAGAGACTAGAACCCTCTTATGGACTATCATACTCTGCATTGTCTTAACTCTGGTTCCATAGATCTCTAATTCAATTCTATCCTCGATACTGAAATTAGGATCAGGCCATAATGGGTCTGTCGATTTAGCTAAGATTACTGGTAGGATCCATTGGAAGCCTTTGTCTAAGAGTATATCAACCATGGTCTTTAATACCTTACTATACACTTTTAGTATAGCAGACATTCTCGGACTATTGATCTTCTCAATAGAGACTAGATAGGATAGTTGAGTAGTAATAGCTGGATTACTCTTCAATTTATCTTCTCACCACCTGTCTATACTCTCCATAATAGAGGTATTTGTCTCTTTAATCAAGATAATGGCATTTTTACGGTAAACTGCTATATATAGCCTTAATTTATAGTCATTTTTACGTTTAAGATAGATAATTTCAACCTAGCAACAATAGTGTAAGTTTTTATTAGGGTGTCTCCACGATCTACTAAGGTAGAATAATATGGGCGGTGCTAAGAAGCCGCGTATAAGCCAGTTGGAGAAGAAGGTTGTGAAGACGAAGGAAGAAGGTGAGAAACAGACAAGAGAGAAGTTTGTAAGTGATATAGCGATGCCTTCTATAGATGAGCTAGTAGAGTTCGCGAGAACTCAGAAATACTTAACACCTTATGTTATTGCAGAGAAATTTGGAGTAAAACTATCGATAGCTAAGCAAGCTTTGAATAAGCTTGTAGAGATGAAGTCCGTGAAACTTGTTTCAGGAAATAGTAAACTCAAGATCTTTACACCTTTAGAAGTAGTTGCAGTAGCAGAGAAAGCTAAAGAAGAAGTTGTAGAGAAGCCTACTACAAAGAAGAAGAAATCTAAGTAATCTTACTGGAGAAGCTTATTCTAATTCTCGACCCCGGTTTAGCTCTAGCTAGTTCTCCGTATTTTTCTCCTACTCGGCCTACTCTAACCATCTGTGAAGGGGGAGTAGCATCTTTGAAAGCAATGAGTAAGTATGGACCAGGAGGCCAGAATAAGATATCTCCTCCAGAGACTTTACTAACGATCTTCTCAGCCCCTCTTTTTAGATCTATTTGAAAATATATTGCATAATCCCATTTAGCTAAGAAGCCTTCGAGAGGGATCATCTTCAATAGGTCTTTAATGGTTAATGGTGCGTAGAATCTGACGAACTCACCTTCTAGTATTCCTATATCTTCTATACTTATCTCTAGAGGTATCCTCATCATCTGATCAGATGGTTTACTCACATCACTTCTCTCCAGAATCTATTATATCTACTTTCCAGTTTAAGATTTTCAATTAAGAATAGGTTATTTAAAGATTTCCTCAGAATACAATATAAAAGCTAGAATTTCTAGAGCTCTCAACTATCTACCTCTAGTTTAGAGAAATGGTTTAATTCTAGCTAACGTATTAACACTAGAGTTTATGAGCCTCTTTGAAGATCTTGTTCAGAGTCTCTCTTCTCTCGGCTTAATAGGATTGATTGTCGTCTCGTTTTTCGAGGCTTCCATATTCCCCGTACCTCCAGATGTTTTCTTGATACCTCTAGTCTTAGTAGATTCATCTAATGCTATATGGTATGGCTTAGCTTCAACAATCTCATCTGCATTTGGCGCACTATTAGGTTACTTCATAGGTTTAAAGCTAGGTAGACCAATAGTAGAAAAATTCTTGAAATCTAGTCAGATAATGAGAGCTGAGAGAATTTATCAAAAGTATGGATTGATTGGAATTGCTATCGCTGCATTCTCACCTATACCTTTCAAAGCATTCACATTAACTTCAGGATTACTGAGATTCAATAGATTACCTGTATACTTTATAGTATGCTTACTGGGGAGAGCTGCGAGGCTTGTTCCAGAAGCTATACTAGTAGGTTTATGGGGTGATGAGGCAATAATGTTGATTGAAGAAAACATTGTATTATTCTCGATCATCGGAGTCATAATAGTTATAGCAACTTATGCTCTTTACAGATACATAACTACTCGCCAAAGAGAGGAACTTTACCTAGATAGTTCATCAAGATCTTCATTAAGTCTATACCCCGGATACGGTTAAGCCCACCTTTTGCACAAGATATCTCATCAAATCTTTCAACTGAATCTCTTCTAACATCTGGACCCATTATAGCGATAGGTACAGGGTCTCCTCTATGATCTCCAACCTCAGATGGGGTTGTATGGTCAGCTGTTAAGACAAGATAGTATCCTCTATCTTCAACTAGATCTATTAGAGGAGTGAGCTCACGAGAGATCCACTCGACAACTTCTTTCTTCTTTACTGGATCTTTATCATGGCTTACCGTATCTGTCGCCTTGATATGTAGAAAGACTAAATCATACTCTTTGAGAGCATTAATTGTATAATCTACTTTTCCTTTCAAGTTGGTATCGAGACCGCCGGTTGCCCCGGGCACGTTTATCAACTTAAAACCTAGAGCCTTCGCAACCCCCTTGTAGAGTGCTCCTCCAGCTATAGCCGCACCTTTAATCCCCCATACTTCTTCAATATTCTTTACATTCGGCATAGTTCCAGCTCCTCTTGGGAGTAAGATATTCGCAGGCCTAAGGCCTCTTGCAACTCTCTCCTTATTCAACTCATGTTCTTCCAAGACCTTCTTTGCTTTTGTTATAAATTCTTCTAAGATCTTTGCAGTACGTTTTGCTTCTTCTGAACTATCTAGCGGGATTGGTTTTTCAATCTTTACACCTGTTTTATGTAAGTCTACATCTGAGACCATCCTTGACAGCTTTTCTCCTCTAAGTACTAGAACGCCTCTATGCTCAGTTGTAGAAATGAATATGCTCTTAACATCTTCGAGCTCAATATCCTTTAATGCTTCAGCAAGGATCTTAGCTTCTTCAGAAGATATTCTACCAGCCCGCCTATCTATGATTACACCTTCTTCATTTACAGTTGCAAAATTACATCTAAAAGCTACATCTCCAGGTTTCAAGTCTATGCCTGCACCTAGTGCTTCATAAGCTCCTCTACCTGAGTAATACTTCTCTGGGTCGTATCCGAAGATTGCTAGGTGAGCTGTATCGCTTCCAGGAGGTTGACCAGGTGAGATCAAGTCCATTATACCACACTCACTGAGAGATGCTATCCTATCGAATGTTGGGACATGGGCAGCTTGGAGTGGCGTAAGACCTTTAAGAGCTCTAGTAGGCCTATCAGCCATTCCATCACATACTATCAATACCGTTTTCATATTCATTAGATACTCTATTCTAAAGATTCACTTAAATATTGTCTTAAATGAGCTGGCGATTATCGTAATTCGTAGATCTAATAAAGTAACTCTTTAATTGAGCTAATCTAAATTAATTGTTTAGATTTGAGAGAGCTTCTTACGAAAAATCTGCTGAAGACATATCTAGTTGGAGAGATTGCTTTTTACAGTATATATTTAATTATGACTAGGAACATCTTCGTACTCTACCTTGTCTCAATCGAATTGGATATGTTTATGATATCTACGATAGTTTTCTTATCCACTTTAATATCAACGATAATATCTATAGTAGTTCACAAACATCCGAGAATCCTTATCTCTAATATCAATGAAAAATTCATCTTAACTCATGCCTTAGAGAAGATATTGTTCATCCCTATAGGTTTTACATCAAACCCTATAGCTATAACGATATTATACGGAGCAGTTAACATTACATCAATATTCTCAACCATTTACACAAACTTGGCAATATATGGATTGTTTGAAGAAGCAGACATAAAAGATGTGATAGCGAAAAGAACCATAACAGCAAATATTACAAATATCCTAGGATATATCTTGACCATGTTCCTGATATATTCACTACCTTCTAATGTAAAGTTTCAAACGATATATACGCTTGGAGGATTGATCGGAGTATTATCAACTATCTCTATACTTCCTATAAATTTGAAGAATGTGATGAAGGCGAAGATTCTTGAGCAGGTGAGCTCGCCTGAACGATTATTCACTACATCCTACTACTTTATTACATTATTAACCTCTTCAAACTTACTTGGACTTGTCTGGACTCCATTCCTCATTAGAGCCTTAAAATCACCAGACTATATAGTTATAGCAGTAAATTTTGCAGGAAGTATAGCGGGCATCTTCTCTTCAATATTCTGGGCTAAGACTTCATTAAAGAAGCTCAGAATATCTCTAGGCTTAGCTTCTCTTACACCAATACTTTGTATCATAACTCATTATCCTATCTTACATATAGGTATCTCAGCTTATGGAGGTTTTACTTTTGTTGGAGCTAACTTCTTAGGAAGCTTCCTCTTCGCAAGATACAAGAACTGGCTTGGAGTTCTAAGAGTAAGTACATTAATGAGCTTGATCACTAATCTCTCTCAGCTCTTGGCCACACCTTTTGGATTACTATTCCAAGAAGATTATACACTTTTATTCTTAGCTTCAGCAGTAGTTAGATTATTGTCTATAACAGTAGCTTACTTAACCATAGTTGAGGTGGCGATTGTCTCTGAAGAAGATGCTAGAACATATTCTCAAATTCTTTATAGAAATAGTTTATGGGGGTATATTCTAGTAACTGACGTAGTTAAAGAATCTATAATGATAACCTTGAAAGTACTCGCGATAATAACAATCTTCTTACTCCTCTTCATTGTTTATAGGTTCCTATTCTTTATCATGAGTATATCATAAATAGCTGGAGATACACTAAATCTTGTGGTGCAGATGGATAAGTCTCAGTTACAAGTTATTGAAGAATTTTTAGAAGTTATCTCTATGGAGATTACGGCCGTCGTACCTAAGATAATTACTGCCATCTTGATAATAGTTGTCGCCTACGTTTCTTTAAGGTTGCTCGGATACTTGATGAAGAAGATTCTAGGATTTGCAGATATAGATAAATTTATAAAAAGATATTGGGGTGGAGAGTTACCGCTCTCATTTAATAGATTGGTGATCGTTCTCGTCTACATTGCAGTAATCTTAGCAGCAGTGTATGGAGTCATATCAATCTTTGTAACTAGAGAGTATTTGGAGGCAGCTTCTTCAATGATACTCTACGGTACGAGAATGATAAGCATAATAGTCGTCTCATTGATCCTCTTCACAGTATTTACACTGGTTATAGATAGGATAATGGGTGAGAGTAGGCTGAAAGGATACCTCCTCTTCATCATAACGCTCCTACTAACATCTATGATGATAGATGTGACAACATTAAGTGAATCTGTTAAAGAATCTCTCTACACAGGTCTATCTATAGGGATAGGAGCATCTCTAGCTGTATTCGCAGTCTGGTTCTTCTTCCACGAATACCTTGAAAAACGTTTAACCTCTGAGAAGAAAAAGAAGTAATCCACTTTCAATCATCCCTCACCTCTCTACTTAAATACTGCTTCTAAAAACATACTTACGGTAGTAGGTTAAGATGTCTCCGAGAGATAAGAAGGCTGAGGCTGAACAACCAGAGAGAGAAGATAGGAAAGTTTACTTGAAGATAGAAGATCTACCATCTGTAGGGAATGCAACAGCCGCTAAACTTAAAGAGATAGGTTTCTCAACGATAGAATCTTTAGCTACAGCAACTATAGCTGAGCTAGCTGCTGCAGGTATAGGTGAGAAGAGAGCTGCTGAGATAATTGCATCTGCTAGAAAGGCGATAGAGATAAGCTGGGTTACAGCTAGAGACTTAGCAGAGTTAAAGAAGAGTGTTGGAAGGATTACAACTGGAAGTAAAGCTTTAGATAAGCTTATAGGTGGAGGCGTGGAGACACAGACGATTACAGAATTCTTTGGAGAATTTGGTAGTGGTAAGAGCCAGCTCTGCCACCAGCTTGCTGTAAACGTTCAGCTACCACCTGAGCGGGGTGGACTAGCTGGAGGAGCACTATACATAGACTCTGAGAATACTTTTAGAATAGAGAGAATAGTTCAGATGGCTAAGTTTCTAGGACTTAACCCAGACCAAGTAGTAGAAAGGATAATATATGCTGAAGCATATAATAGTGACCATCAGATCCTTCTAGTAGAAAAAGCTGATAAAGTGATCAAGGAGAATAATATTAGATTGATTATTGTTGATTCTTTGACTGCACACTTTAGAAGTGAGTATGCTGGTAGACAGAGTCTTCCTGAACGTCAGCAGAAGTTGAATAAGCATATGCATAAACTTCTAAGATTAGCTAGAGCGTTTAATGCTGCAGCTGTTGTCACCAATCAAGTAATGGCTAGACCTGATGAATACTTTAGCGCTATGTCTGTTCTACCTGTAGGAGGACATATCGTTGGACATACAAGTCATACAAGAATCTACATAAGGAAGGCGGTTGGAAAGAATACTAGAATAGCTAGACTTATTTCAAGCCCATATCTTCCAGAAGGTGAAGCAATATTTAAGATAACAGAGAATGGTGTAGAAGATTTAGAGGAGGAGACATGAGCGAGAGACCTCTCAAATCGGTAAAGAAGTTCTTCAGCCTTCTATTCAGTGGGAAGATTAGCGATGCTGAGAGAAGTTTAGAATACATTAAAAAGAAGATTGGAGAAGATGATTACTATAAAGCTCTATACGGAATCTACTACTCCTATATTAATGATGATAGAGATTCATATGTATTCAAGATGTGGGAGAAGTATCTTGATGGTATAGACAAGAAAACGCTCTATAATGAGATTAAGAGATTTATGGGTGAATTATATGATCCACCTAGTAGATTTCTCCAAGCATGGTTAGACTTGATCTCTATGATAGACCAGCTTCCCAAACCTCATAAGATACAGAAGAAGGTTGAAGAACCAGCATCTCATGAAGATCTAGAAGAAATAATAGAAGAAGAGTAGATTACATGAAAGAATTGTTTAAAGTAGGTAAAATAATGTTTTTAGACTTAAATAGCTATATCATTTTTAAGAATAGCCTTCCAGTTATCTGAGTCTTAGAAATAGATTAATTTAACATCATCCTGATATATTCTAGATGTTTGAGGACTTGCTTAAGGATGCAGTAGACTTTGCACTAAGCCTTGGAGCAAATTATGCTGAAGCTAGATACCAGAAAGATGTATTAGAGTCTATTGTAATGAAGAATGGTGTTCCAGAAGTCTCCGTAACTTCAACAGATAAAGGTATAGCTATTAGAGTCTTAGTAGGAAACTCGCTTGGATTTAGTTCAACAAGTAGATTGAATAAAGCATCTATTAGAAAGATCGTTAAAGACTCTATCTCCATGGCTAGGGCTGCATCTAAGATCGTTCTTCAAGGAGTCTCAATGAGTGATGCAAAGGTTTGTAGAGGAATTGTAAAGATTAAGCCGAGGATAAAATGGGATTCAGTAGATTTAGAAGATAAGATAGAATACTTGAGAGATGTTGATAGAAATATTGTAGAGGTTTCAGAGAAGATGGGGGTTAAGCTTCCATCTAGATTATTGACATTGGAGAAATGGGATCTAGAGAAACATGTACTGAATAGTGATGGAGCTGACGTCATCCACATAGTTCCAAGAACTATCTTCAGCTTTCTATTAACACTATACCATCCACAACATGGCGTTCTCCAGAGACATATAGAACTTGGAGAATCTAGAGGTTGGGAAGCAGTTGAAAAATGGAATCTAGTAGAATCTCTCAAAGAAGAAACAGAGAATCTCGGCAACGTACTTATCAAAGGGGTTGAACCCCCAAACGAGGAAGTAGATGTAGTTGTTGGATCAGAAGTTGTAGGATTAATATGTCATGAATCTGCAGGTCACCCTGGTGAAGCTGATAGAGTTTTAGGAAGAGAAGCTGCACAAGCTGGAGAGACTTACATTAAGCCTAGTATGATAGGTACAAAGATAGGCTCAGATCTAGTTACCGTAGTCGATGACCCGAGGATCCCTGGATCCTTCGGATACTATCTCTACGATGAAGAAGGTGTAGAAGCTAGAGAGAGAGTCTTGATAGAGAAAGGCTTGATAAAAGAACTACTCCATAATAGGGAGACTGCAAAGATCTTTAATGTTGAGAGTAATGGATCCTCGAGAGCTAGTAGATATGATCGTGAACCGATAGTTAGGATGGCCAATACTTATATGAGGCCAGGAGATTACAGCTTCCAAGAACTTCTAGAAGATATAAAGATAGGTGTATACATTAAGACGAATCAAGAATGGAATATTGATGATAAGAGATGGAATCAGAGATACGTTGGAGTTGAAGCATACAAGATTGTTAATGGAGAGATCTGTGAACCTGTGAGAAACCCTGTCCTAGAGATTACTACAAAAGAGTTTTACTCATCTATAGATTCAGTTGGGAAAAAGATATCCTTTAGAGCTGGATACTGTGGGAAAGGAGATCCGATGCAAGCGATTCCAGTCTGGTTTGGTGGACCAGACGTAAGGCTTAGAAAGGTTAGGATAGGGAGGAGACTTACCTAGACTAGCCCTTGAACAAAATAACTTAAAAATATGGAAGACATGAACTCAACACTCTTAACATAGTGTAAATCTTTAGATACAAGGTATTCTAATCTATTTTTATGAAGTATCAATATAGCTTACTAGTCATATTCTTTCTACTTATCTCTCTGAAGTTTGCAATATATTATGTTAATGCTTCACCTTTTGAAGTTGATGTTACTGCTACCGTCTACAAAGTTGTTGATGGAGATACCTTTGATGCTTTCCCCATAGGAAGAGTTAGGCTCGCAGATATTAATGCTCCTGAACTAGATGAAACTGGTGGTAAAGAAGCTAGAGAAGCTTTAACAAATCTCGTATTAGGTAAGAAGGTCTATCTAGATGTTGATGATAGATATGTCGTAGATAAATATAACCGTCTAGTCTGCATAGTCTACATAAGAGAA
Organism: Aigarchaeota archaeon; assembly: GCA_025058515.1. Classification (GTDB taxonomy): domain Archaea; phylum Thermoproteota; class Nitrososphaeria_A; order Caldarchaeales; family Wolframiiraptoraceae; genus Geocrenenecus. The sequence goes on along the minus strand of JANXDW010000001.1, from coordinate 25,716 downwards.
GATTCTAGGAGACTTCTTAATGTAAATAAATGGTTGGCTGAGAGAAAACTTGTATCAATCGTAGATCATGATAATGAGTTTAACCCATCTAGCTGGAACCTATACGAAGAATATCTAGAAGAATTGGAAGAAGCTGTCAAGACAGTAACTACTATTAAGACTACAACAGTTTTTAAAACATTTACTACTTCTATCTCTAAAATAGATTCTGATACTATGAATCTATGTATAGTGGGAGTATTCTTAATCATCTTGATGATTATTATATTGATGATAATCGGACTACTAACAAGAAAACGTAGATAGGTAAAGAAAGTTAAGGATTCTACTTTACCTAGACTTCTCTAATAAATTATAATGATGCCCGGTCTCTTAAACTGAGATTCTTTACTTTAGTTCTATAGCTTTGGAGATGTAGGAGAAGGGGTGTTCAACTCTTACCTTAGCGTTATTTCTTATCTGTATTCTGCATGTCTCACTCTGAGAAGCTACTGGAGACGATAAACTTCTCAATTTAATGAATAAGTTTGAGCCTACGTCTAATGAGTCATTATAATGTTTCTTACTCATCCCCCATACTCCTCCAATCCCACAGCACTCCTCTACTTCTATTAGATTGTATCCAGCTAAGGTCAGCAATCTCTTGATATGTTTAGTGAGCCCAGAAGCTTTGGTGAAGCAACTATGATGATAAATTATTCGACCACTATTTTTCTCGTTAAATCTTATTTCCCCATCTTCATATTCTTTTATTAAGAGTTCGATGATGTCTAATGTCTTCTCTGAGACTAGCTTGGATTTACTATCTCCTAATATTTCTGGGTAATCATATTTTAAAGCTATGTAAGCTGCAGGTGAGCTCGTTAAGATAGATGCTCCATTCATGATATACTTGTATAAGCTCTCCACATTTTCTTTAGCTACCTTGATAGCCTTATCCATCATGCCGGCTTCGAGTAATAGTGTTCCTGCTTCTCTCTGATCTGGAACCTCTACACTGTATCCAAGCTTCTCAACCAACCTCACTACCTCGATCCCTAAACCTACTTCATGATAATTTGTAAAGACATCTATAAAGTATGCTAACCTTTTTCCACTTGTAGATGATCTGTTCATCCTAATCCACTTCTCGAGACTAACATCATGAAACTCTGGGAAATCGATCCTCCTATCTATCCCTACTAGAAGCTCAAGCAGTATCTTACCAAACCTAGATCTAAGAATATTATTGGATAAGCTTGGAAAATTTGAGCAGAGTTTCTCGAATGATCCATAATTGCTATAGATTAATTTATTGAGAAGATTATGTCTTCTTCCTATGTGTTTTGCTCTCCATAGCATGTAGGGTATTCTAACTCCTGGAGGACAGACTTCTAAACATCTTCTACATCCAAAACAGTAATCTAGAAGTTCTTGGAGTTCCCGATCTCGGAGAGGTTTCCTTAGTATACCTGAGAAGTATGCTTGTAGGAGTATTATCCTTCCTCTAGATGTTTTTGAAGACATGTAGGAGAAGGATGTGTTGGATGTAGGGCATACGCTATTGCAGAACCCGCATCTTATACATTTCCAGACATCTTCGAGGTACTCATCTAACATTAACTCAGAATACTTGTACTCATTCATCTTACAACACTTTAATGTACAACTTCTTCAAGGTCGAATATTATTCCAGGAGATAATATGCATCTGGGATCTAGTAGACGTTTTACATCAAGCATCATCTTGTAGGCTTCCCCATGCTGAATCTTCATGAACTTCTTCTTCTCAACTCCTATTCCATGTTCTCCAGATACTGATCCACCTACCTCGATGACCCACTTAGCTAGCATCTCATTAGCTTGGTGGAGAAGCCCGATCTTCTCTTTATCATCTCTAGAAGTCCAGTGAACATGTAGGTTTCCATCTCCAAAGTGACCTATAACTTGAACTTCTATACCGTACTTCCTACCAATCTCATATGAATTTAAGACTGCATCTAATAGTTTAGAGATCGGAACAACTACATCACTTATAATCATGTATTTACCTAATCTCAAGGTTGCTGGATAAGCTCCTTTACGAGCTGCCCAAAGTTTTTCTCTTTCTTCAATATCTTTAGCAACTCGTATCTCTACCGCTTCATTATCTTTCATTATCCTTACACATCTCTTCATAGTCTCAGATACAGAAGCTTCTGTTCCATGAGCTTCTATGAGTAGCATGGCCTTAGATTCTGGAAGTTGAAGCTTTTTAAATTCTGAGACCACCTTGATCATCTGCTCATCGATAAACTCTATTGCAGCTACATCTATTCCATTTCTAATTATTTGATAGACTGTTTTTACAGCTCTCTCTATTGATGGGAAGAAGGCCACTCCGGTCTCAATGTATTCTGGTAGATGTTTTAATCTTAGAGTTATCTCTGTGAAAACTCCTAGTGTTCCTTGAGATCCCACCATCATCTTGAGGAGGTCGAAGCCTGTTGAATACTTAAAAGTTCTGCTTCCCAGCTTTACTATCTTCCCATCTGGTAATACTACTTCAAGCCCTAAGACATAATCTTTAGTCGTACCATATTTTACCGCTTTCAATCCAGAAGCATTTGAAGCCACCATTCCACCTATTGTACAGACCGATCCACTGGAAGGATCTGGAGGAAAGAAGAGATCGTACTTCTCTAATTCTTTATTGAGCGTATTATATACTATACCTGGCTGAACCACGACTTGCATATCTTCTTCATAGACTGTTAATATCTTATTCATCTTAACTAGATTGATCAATACTCCACCATAGATTGGGACTGTTCCAGTTAATCCGGTTCCCCCACCTCTCAAATAGACTGGGATTAGCCTATCATATGAATATCTCAAAATACTTGAAACTTGCTCAGATGTTTCAGGCCATAATACTATCTCTGGTTTGTAAAACATTCCTGGATATGCATCTATAGAATTGGTGACCAGTTCTTCTTCGCTAATCGACAAGTTTTTTGAACCTAACAGTTTCTCATAAAACTCTACATCCTTTCCTGATACTTTATTGAAGTAGCCGTTCATCTACCTCCATCAAGTCTAAAGATCAAGTATGATATATCCTTATTCATAATTCACATAAAATTAAGATAAGATGATAAGAGCCTATCGTATTTTTAACTGTTAAATATTTGATAATCTTATGAATCTTGCTTATATTTCAATATTTATATCATGGTTGAGCTATTCTACTATCAGCTATGGATGAAAGCTTAGAACTCAAGATGCTTAGATTAAAGAAGATGAGAAAGATTATTTCATCAAAGAGTTCTGAGGCTGGTCAAGTTAATGAGGGTTCAGATTTCGAAGATGCCTTGAGAATTTTTAGAGAGAGACTTGGAGATAGAGGTGAAGAAGTTCTTGATGCAGCTTTAAGAGAATATCCTGAACTTACTAAGAAGGTAGTCATGATCCTAGCTCAGAAAATTAGGGAAGGAGTTCTTAAAGAAAAGATCCATGGAGGAGAGTTATTAAGATTGTTTGAGAACTTGGGGATGCATATACATCTTGAGACTAGTATAAGATATTATAAGAAGGGCGAGTACAAATCTCTCTCAGATCTCCTTCGAGATTAATCTAGAAGATTAAGTAGATTGAGATTCTTACCGTATTCTAAGCAGTCTCTAGATGAAGTCCGTGGAAGCATATATTTATAGGTAAGCCATTTAATCCTTTCAACGTGGTGGTCGAGGTATGTCTCTAGAATATGAAGCTCCAGAAGGATACTACTATACGAGAGACCATGAATGGGTAAAGGTTGAGAAGAATAAAGTTAGAGTTGGAATAACAGATTATGCTCAGAAGAAGCTTAGAGAGATAATCTTCGTAGAGCTTCCAAATGTTGGACAGAAGATTAAACAAGGAGAGACCCTAGCTACAATAGAATCGGTTAAAGCATCTGCAGATGTATACTCACCTATAACAGGTAAAGTTGTAGAAGTGAATAGTAGATTGATCGATAATCCAGAGCTTTTGAATGAAGACCCGTATGGATCTGGATGGATATCAGTATTAGAAATTACTGAAGAGATTAGTTATGAAGATTTTATGGATTCAGATGAGTATAGAAAGTATTTAGAAGACTTGGAAGAAGCAAAGGTTGAAGAGTGAATTATCTCATGGTCTTAGTGAGGGTACACAGGATCTCGAGCATGCGGGATCCTGAAACTGGTAGGAGAGGAAAGATAATAGAATTAGTAGAAGAGAAGAGGTTGGCTAGAGATATTAAAGCTCACAGCTTGACAGAAGACTCTATAATGCTCCATCGAATGATCTTAGATGCCATGACTCAACTTCAAAATCTAGGAGTTTTACCTTTTATGGGAGAGAATATCAAGCCTAAGATGACACTATTCTTAAGTGAAGAAGAGTATGACCTACTTGGAGTAAAGCTAGAAGTAAATGACGTATATGATCTTGAATTTAGAGATGGAAGCATAATCTTTAAGAAAGCATACGACTAGATTTTTACAGTTTATCAATCTTACAATAACTTCTTTTACGGCATCCTAGTTTTTCTTTAATCAAGATCTCTCTATACACTCATTCTTCAACATCTACTAACTAAAAAGATACTCTAGATAATGTGGTTACTTTCATAGATTAGAAGATTGAGCTTCAATATTCTTAAATCTCTTTACACTATAGATTATTCTATGAGTAATTGTAATTAATGAAAGTAGTGTCAAGATTATTAATGCTATATTCAGTGAGCCTTTGATTGATGGTTCTATGAAAGATGCAATAGAGATGAGTATAATCCTTTCAGCCCTCTCCATCAGTCCAACACCCTTCAAGTCTACTCCAAGTGATTCTGCACGAGACCTAGTATAACTAACCAGTATTGATGAAGCTAATGCTGCAGTACCCCATAAGGGTGTGACAACCTCTGCACTGGTTAAGCTTATGAAAATTGCTGACTCACCTATTTTATCGAGAGTAGAGTCGAGGAATGCTCCACTAATACTCTCCATCTTCTTCCTTCTAGCTACGGCTCCATCTAATGCATCTAAGAGACCTGAGAGAAGAAGGCTAAGACCAGCAAAGTAAAAGAGTATAGAGATATCTCTAGAGAAGTAGTATAGAATTGAGGATAGTAATGCTAAGATAAATGATGAAAATGTTAAGTGAATGGGCTTCACATTTATTGAGGAGAGAAAGTTTACCAAGCTACTAGATAAATAGTTTAAGATCTTATCTTCGATGCTTCTCTTCCACTTCAAGGATTCTCCACCAACTCACCACTTTCGAACTTATTTCATAATAAGATGTTCATCATCTTATTAAAGATACTAGATGGTTCTTAAACCCGTCAGGATCCTAGGAGTAATAAGAGACAACCCGTCAAGCTAATTTATTCAATATTTATTCTTTGAGATTTTTACTATAGTTCTATGAAAGAGATAACTGGGATATTCAACTCTGCTTGAAGTTTAGCATTCATCTTCTTTAATGCTATTATCGTGAAGATCCCCGAGACATTTGCTTTTGCTTCTTTACAGAGGTTTACTAATGCTCTAACAGTTGCACCAGTTCTGATTATATCATCCGTCAATAAAACGTACTCTCCTCTCTTAATAGAGTTCTTAGGTAGGTAGATATACCTATATGCCCCCGACTCGAATACTTGTTTTATCTCTATGAACTCTCTTACCCCTAGTTTTTTCGCTTTTCTAGCAACTGCTACATCTCTACCTAGTATAGATGCTACTTGATACGCTACAGGTATGCCGTCTATCTCAAGAGTTAAGACTTTATCAACCTTAACTACATTTATCTTCTCATACTCAGATAATGTTACATATTTTAAGAATACTGGGTCGTAGATTATCATACTGCTATCGACAGCGCCGAACTCATCTACAGAAATCCTTCTACTAATCTCCTTATTCAAGTATTCTTTCTTAAATATATTGAATATTGCTCTAGATGTTTCTAAGCTTGGTATTACATGTCCATTAACATATCTGCTAAGAGCTGTTGGAGGAATATCGAGCATAGAGGAAAGCTGTTCATAAGACATCATCTTCTTAAGTATTATGAGAGCTTCAACTGAGCTAAGCCTATACTTTAATTCCTCAATCTTCTTCATCAGTCTACGTATAAAATATATCCATCCCGCTTATTAACTTAATATAATGTATAAATAAAAAATAATATTCAGCACTCTACTTCTCAGTAAACTTCTTCATAATTTCTTCAACTTCTCTAAGGAGTTTCTCTGTAATCTCTATCGCTTCTCCAATATATTTTGAAGGGCTTAACTGAGAGAGGTGCTCTAACTCTCTATCCGGTATTCTTCCCTCCAACTTCTTAAGTATCTCCTGAGGATGCTCTCTTGTTATCGCTCGTATAACCTCATATGCTTCTACATAACCATGTTTTCTAAGGTATACTTGGTATGCCTCACTTAATACTTCTTGATGTTGTTCAATATCTTTTACCATGGCTTCTCTATCGACCTCCACTCTATCTAATGATACCAGTAAATTCTGTATTCCAATACATGTTAGAGAAAGTGGTAGACCGTAGAATCTTTTAATTATTGAGTCTGAGAGATCTCTATGAAGCCTACTCGAAAGTAATCTTCTAGAGATGTACGTTAAGATCTCTGATGCGAGGTCGAATGCTCCTTCAGAGTTCTCTATTAGAGTAGGATTAGATTTATGAGGCATAGTCGATGAATGAACCTCATCTTTAAGAGGTGGAAAGTACAGGTAACCTAGCAATGACATCATCCACATGTCTCTACATAGATTAGATAGTATTGAGTCTAGTAAGGCTATCTTCATCAAGTATTCTGATAACTGGTCATGAGGTAAGATTTGAGTAAATGCTGGAAAGTATCGGAGACCTTGAGATTCTACGAAGGATCTGCTAAACTTTATCCAATCTATCTCAGGATAAGAGAATTTAAGAGCATTATGATCTCCAACAGCTCCACCTATCTTACCTGGAAACTTTATAGATGCTAATTCCTCTAATATCCTAGCAACTCTATAAGCGTAGTTTGCTATGAATCTTCCAAAAGTCGTTGGAACTGCGGGGACTCCATGAGTTCTAGCAAGCATCACTGTCTCCATATTATCAGACGACATAGAATATAGTTTATCAACAATCTTCAATATTAATGGGATTAATACTTCTTCATTGAATCTCTTAAGTAATACTGAGTATGCGATGTTATTGACGTCTTCAGAGGTTAGCCCTATATGTACGTAAGGTGTTAAGATTTCTAGCCCAGCTTCTCTCAACTTATCTATAAGAAATCTTACTACTGCGACTACATCGTGTCCTACAGTCTTCTCAATCTCTTTAATCTTTTTAGCTTCATCTAGAGAAAAATTATCAATGATCTCCTTGATGGAGTCTCTCCAATTTCTAGGTAGTAGCTTTATTTTGCTACTTTCTACTTCATCCATGAATTTTACTAGATAATTTAATTCAATCCTTATTCTCTCCTTCATAATCGCATTTTCTGAGAAATATTTCTCTAAGAAATACACCTTCTCTCTATATCTTCCATCTATAGGTACTATCGCTTCTAATGAGTCCATTACTTCACGACCTCCATCCCTACTCTTGCTCCGATTGAAACGATCTTTATCGGTTTGCCGAGTAGTTCTTCAATAGTCTCTACATATTCTCTAGCATTGTCTGGTAGAGAATCCCATCCTTTTGTAGAGATCTCTTCCCAATCTTTTTTAGAGAGTTTAGGCCATCCATCTAGCTCTATATAGATTGGTTTAACTCGTTCAAGAAGTCTAACACTTGGAGAAGTTAATTTGACGGTCTCTCCATCTAGCTCGTACTCTACGCAAATCTTCAACTTATCAAATCCACTTAAAACATCTAGTTTAGTTAATGCAATCCAATCTACATCATTTATCTTTATACAGTATCTTGTGAGAGGTATGTCTAGCCATCCAACTCTTCTAGGTCTACCAGTAGTCGTCCCATACTCTCTTCCCCTCTCTCTGAGTATTACTCCACTCTCATCTTTTAATTCAGTTGGGAATACTCCTGCTCCCACCCTAGTTGTATATGCTTTCATCACTCCGACGACTTCAGATATCTTCCTAGGTCCTATCCCACAGCTTGTAAGTACAGCTCCTACAGTTGTATTTGAAGAAGTTACATAAGGGTATGTTCCATGGTCTATATCTAGAAGTGTTCCCTGCGCTCCTTCGAAGATTACGTTTACTCCATTATCTAGTAGGTCGTTCAATATAATCTCTAGACTGCAGATATTCTCGATGAAGTTCTCAGCTAGTTTAGCTAACTCATCGATCCCAGTAATCTTAAGTCCATGAGCCTTCTCTAAGAATTTTACCTTATTTTCTAAGATTTCTCTATGTAGGAGATCTTCAATCCTTATCCCTATCCTCAAAGCTTTATCAGAGTATGCTGGTCCTATACCTCGACCTGTAGTTCCTAATGCTTCTCCACTTCTCATACCTTCAATCATACTATCTAGTTCTCTATGAATTGGTAGAACAATGTTTGCATTTCTGCTGATGAGGGGGCTTACATTCACTCCAATACTCTTCAGCAACTGTACTTCTTCCATTACTTCATTAAGATCTACAACTGTTCCAGAAGCTATACATGGTCGAGCTCCTGAAGCAGCTCCAGCTGGAAGCATATTGAATCTAAGTTCTTTATCATCTACTACGACCGTATGACCTGCATTAGCTCCACCTTGAAATCTTACAACATATTCAGCTTCTCTCGATAATAAGTAGGATATCTTACCTTTTCCTTCATCTCCCCATTGGAGTCCTACTACTACTGTACCAGGCATAACTTATATCACTTCAACATCATGTGGAAGACTCTCTCTTATTCCTGATTGCGTTACTTTGATAAATACTGCGTTCTTCTTCAATTCATCTATGGACTTGGCTCCAAGATAGCTCATCCCAGATCTCAGACCAGCTACAAGCCTCTTCAATATCTCTGAAGCTGACCCAGTGTACGGTACATATGCCTCAACGCCTTCAGCATAATAAGAGTACTCTGAAGAGTCTATCAATGTTTCTACAGAGTCTTCTCTATGTCTGAAGTCTCTACCGAGCATAGCGTAGATAGAGGCCATCCCTCTGTATATCTTGTATCTTTTACCATTCTTGACAACGGTAGTCCCTGGGCTTTCATCTGTTCCTGCAAGTAGTCTTCCAATCATGACAGATGAAGCTCCTGCTGCTAGTGCTTTAACTATATCACCACTCTCTCTTATACCTCCATCTGCTATTATCGGGACACCCATCTTATCAGCAGCTTCTGCACAGTCTAATATTGCTGATAACTGTGGGACGCCTACTCCTGCAACAACTCGAGTAGTACAGACTGAGCCTGGTCCTACACCTACTTTTACAGAGTTAGCTCCTGCTGCAGCAAGGTCTTCTACTCCTTCTCCTGTAGCTACATTTCCTGCCACTATCTCTACGCTATCTCCATATATCTTTCTGAGCTTTTTGATAGTATCGATGCACATACTTGTATGTCCGTGGGCGACATCTATTACTAGTACATCTACATCTGCTTCAATTAAGAGTTCTGCACGTTTAATCTCATTCTCTTTTACACCTATAGCGGCTGCTACTAATAACCTACCTTTAAGATCTCGAGAAGCATTTGGATAAGCTTCTCTCTTTAACAGGTCTATGCATGTTATTAAGCCTCTAAGCTTACCGTCTTCATCAATTAGTGGAAGCTTCTCTATCTTGTATTGTTTAAAGATCCTTTTTGCTTCTTCTAATGAGATGTTTGGACTTGCTGTTATCATATCTTTTCTCGATGTCATGCAGTTAGCTACGATCGTCGAATCATCTTCGAAGAGTATATCTCTCCTCGTTAGAATTCCCAAAACTCTATTCTCAGAATCGACTACGATTAACCCACTTATCCCAAGATTCTTCATAATCTCTCTAGCTTCTCTTACAGTAGCATGTGGAGAAATCGTTGTAGGCTTCTCTATTATTACATTATCAGCTCTCTTTACTCTTGCTACTTCTTCTACTTGTTTTTCCGGAGGCATGAATCGATGTATTACTCCTATTCCTCCTTCTCTAGCGAGCGTTATGGCCATGGTTGATTCTGTAACAGTATCCATAGCTGCAGAAACTATCGGTATATTTATAGAGACTCTTTGAGTAAACTTTGTCTTAGTATCTATCTCTCTCCTAGAAGCTATAGAAGAGTTTCGAGGAACCAGTAGAACATCATCAAAAGATAAACCAATATTATCTAAAACTTTAGCCACGAAATCCCTAAGACCAGAAGATAAGCCAAAATATATCTTTTATTTTAAATATTCAATAAAAAATAAAATAATCATTTTAAAACTCTAAGAAATTATCTAGAAAAGTAGTGTGCATCGAGAATGTTAACTCCAAAACATTTCATCTTTAAATAGAGTAAATCCTATAGCTTAACAATTAACCATAATAGTATACTTTTTATGTAATGTAAATATTTTCAAATTCAATAGTCTATCTAACCCAGCCTCAAGAGCTGAGGATTAAACTCTAAATACCGCTTAACACATTCTTCAAACTGTTAAAGATTTAACAATCTCTTCTCACAGTGTTTAGAAACATGGATGGCGAAACAGAAGATTTTACGTTACTCAAAACATACCATGAACATTCCTCTGTTAAAGTGTTATATTTTGTTTGAGTATTTATAAGGATATCAAGATTTTTGTGATGAACTCATTAAATAAACTAGGATAATTAAATATTTTAGGATTAATATTTATAAAATATCTTTAGTATAATTTATATCAGTATGTCGTTTAATAAATTAATGCTACTTATGTGTATTTTATTTTTAGTTTTAGGTGGTTTCGTTTTAACATTTCTTTCAGCTATATCTGAAAAGCACTCTATAGAGAATCCTGAGCCAGGGTTTGATGAGACTAGTGAGTATATGATTGGGGACGTAGCGGCTCTAGCGATATTTGTTAATGATCCAATAGCAAGTTGGTCACGTGATGAGATGAATAATGCATTAGATGATGTAAACGAAGCATTCAATTGGTGGGAAGAACAGGCTTCAAAAAACAATGTACCATTAAGGTTTAAACTACTCTATGTGACTGGGCCTATTTACACTAACTACATTCCATCCAAGATGTCACCTAATGAACATCATATATGGGTTTCTGATGTGTTAAATGAAATGGGCTATAAGGAAGGAGACTACATTCATAAGGCTAAAAAGATAGTGAATGAACTAAGAGGAAGAGAAAAAACTGATTGGGGATTTTTAATATTTATGGTGAAAGATGTAAGAGGTAATAATTTTGGAGGTGAAGCGGTAGGTTTCGCACTTCCTGGAGGACCATATTTAGTAGTTGGGTGGATGCCAAAAGAAATTCCACTAATCGATATTCCGGGTATCGACCTTGATATCATGAAAATTAATGAAGCAACTATTGCGCATGAAATAGCTCACATATTTTATGCCACAGATGAATATGACAATATTCCTGAAGTTAGTGGCTACTTTGGGTTTTATGATGAAGACAACTCTAATTGTCTAATGGATGTTCCTTTTGAGACATTCAAATCATTAAAAGATCTTTTGTTAGAATTTTTGTTTTCTATGAAAAAGGCACTTGGACTATGGTGTCTTTCTGAAGGTACTAAACGTCAGATAGGGTGGGTTGACGGTAATCATAATGGTATATTGGATCTTTTAGAAGTTAAAATTGAGACAAGCCTCCCTGGTTTTAAATCTTTCACTGATGACGATACCCTAGATTTTATTGGTAGAATCATTGTACATCCGCTTCCCAATCGGAATCCCTATGGTTCGGGAAGGGATATAACTATCGTAAAGATAAAGAGTGTTATAGTGACAGTATCTTTAGGAGATGAGAAAGAAAGTTTTGTAATGGGTACAGTTGATGGAAAGCAGCCAGATTCATCTATAGAAGATATACATTTCAGAATACCCTTTCATGGAGTTGGAGAACATGATATAAAAATTGAAATAGAAAACAATTTCGGCTACTATAAAGTGATTGTTGACTTATCGAGTATTCATACTTTTGTAGTGATCGATGGAGTATCTATGGTGCCTGAGAGAGTTGACGTTGGTAAATCTCAGAGAATTGGTTTTCATGCTATATGGGCTCATAATGGTGAGCCATTGACTGGAGGTACAATACTAATAAATGAAGTCGGTTCTCAACCAGAAGGAAATGGTTGGTTCTATATTTCGGATACATCCTCATCTGTAGGCGAGAAAGTCTATACTGTCACAGGTGGTGAGATAGTTATTGCTACAAGCTCCGGAGAAGTCGAAGAAATAATTGAAAAAGTTGAAATGAAGACACCTCCATTGAAAGTCATTTATGACAGGATTTCTATCGACCTTTCGACTGAAGATGAGCGGATAGATATCGGTTCTATACCAGTAATTCATTATAAAGCTTGGTATGAATATGATAAGTCGCCCTTCGTAGGTAAGGTAATAGTAGATCCAGAGCCAACATCATTAGACTACGTTGGTAGCAAGACCTTCAGAGCCAAAGAAGTTGTAGATGAAAAATATGGTTTAACAACATTTTCAAGTAACGAAATAACAGTAATATTCGACAAGGTTATAGTTATGTTATCGCCTGAAATTCAAAGGGTCCAGGTTGGTAGAGCTGCTGAAGTCAATTTAAGAGCACAGTATGCTTATGATGGAGAAACGTTTGAAGGAAAAATAGTAATTAATGGAAATATCTTAAATTATCGTCAGGATTACTCTATGAGAATAATATTTGCTCCAGAACACCAAATAGCAAAAAAGGTATTAGAGGCGGATAATATCGTAGATGAAAAATATGGTTTAACACGTTTTGAATCAAACGCAATTGAATTAATATTTGACAGAATAATTTGGAAATGGGATATCAAACCTGAACTATTTGGAGCTCATGTAAACGTGTGGTTAAGATATGAGTCAGATAACACTCCTCTAAATGATGCTAATGTGATTGTAAATGGAATCCCTCTAAATAATTTGGGTAATGGAAAATATGAAATAAAAATCTCTATGTCAGGAACAACTGAAAACTTCAGATTAAGGATTGAAAGAGATAACTTCGAACCAATACTTTCCGAAAGATCACTATATAATGAAATTAACGTAGCTTTCATTAATTTCATCATATTCACTATCATACTACTGATGACCATCTTAGGAGTTGTGGTTATAGTTAGACGAAGAAAAGCTCAGATTAAACCTACCACATTATCTGCTACTGAGCTTCCTGCTCAGGTAATTATTGAAAAACCACCATCTATAAAGCTTGAAGAAATAGAGTTGAATATACAGAATCTAAAAATTCTCTTAGGAAAATTAGATACTCTGCGAGGTCAACAAGTAATAAGCGAAGCAGATTATTTAAGCATGAAATCAAAAATAGAAGATAGTTTAAAGACTCTTAAAGACAGGCTTAGAGAACATATAAGGGATATGGAAAAACAGATAGTCCAGAAAGAAGAGGTCTTGAAAGTCTTATTACAGAAATATAGTTCAGGCACTATAAGTAAAGAAACATATATCGTCATGTCTGGAAAGTTAGCAGATGAGATAAAACAATTAAATGAGAGCCTAATCAAGTTTAAGAAATTACTCGAAAGCGAATAACACGCTCATCAATAAGTTAGAGAACAGCGCATCCCAATTATAATAGTGAACGTTTAGATTATGTTCATCAATATTATTCTACGAATTAAAGTTTCCATCTGATTTCGGTTCCAAATTTTTGAAGAAAGTATCCTATGTTCCGAAAGAAGAAAAACTAATAAGATTACTATTAGATGTCGACACTAGACGAAGGATCTTAATAATGGTCCGGTAATCATAAAATATATTGTAAGGGGTTTATATCCTTATTTTATGTGAATGTTATTCCAAGAGGTTTCCCACTAGTAGCATGAACTTTAACTACGAACATTTTAAACTCTGTCTCTTCAAGTGAAAATATTCCTTTAGGTTTAACTACTATCTCAGCTTTACCATTTATTTCATAAACTAATAAGCTACCTATTTGCTTAAGATTAGTACTCTCTACTACTATGTTTTTAACAGGCAAATTTCCAATAAAGTTCTTTATCCTCGTAGTTACTAAACGTATTGCTATTCCTTCAGCCTCTTCTAAACTTATAATCTCTTCCGAAGACGTACAACTTCAACTACATACCGATTTGATTTAAACTTTTACATTAAAATTCTTCCCAGAAAATAGTTATGATGATAACATAAGATTGTTTTGTTAAGTAATTAGGATTAAGTTAATTCTCTACCACAATATGGACATCTCTTTATGTCATCTGGGAATGAACTTATATCTCTACCACATCCTGGACAGATTCTTAAGATATGAGAGCGTTCTCTCTTACTTGAAAGCGTTGCAACCCCCCAAGCCAATAAAAATATACCAATTACTAATGAGGCTCCGCCTAGAAATGGTCCTATCAAGGGTATGGGAAATAATAATGTTCCGAGAACTGCTAATGCTGCTCCGAATCCAACCCTCAAAGTTGGATATCTGATAGCTACGATTATGAGTATCAACACTGCAATGAAAGGTATAATAATCCATTCTATTCCCTGTATGGGCATATAAAAAATTTGTAGATCATTATTTAAAAGCTTTCTGTTCAAAGTGAGTCTAAAAATTCACTTATCGTTTTTATAATCTTCTTCAATAACTTTTCATATAGCTATCAGGTCTGAATTCTGCTATTGTAAATGCTTATATTCTTCGCCTATTAAAAATCGGTTATCAAAAGTAACAGCAGAAACTCAGAACACTCGAAACGTAAAGTTCCTTCTTCAGAAACTCCAAGACCTTGACTAAAGCATAATGCTGACGCCTCTCGAGAAGCTGAGGATTAAACTCTAAATACCGCTTACCACATTCTTCAAACTGTGAAAGGTTTAACAATCTCTACTCACGGTGTTTAGAAACATGGATGGGCCCGTAGCTCAGCATGGATAGAGCATCGGCCTTCTAAATAATTTGGAGAAAGCCGGGGGTCGGGGGTTCGAGTCCCCCCGGGCCCGTGATTGAATATCTTCTACTTATTTATTGTATTGGTTTTTGTTAATTATTGGTTTTAAAATATTTTAAGGACCATGTATTATATCTTCTGCTCATGAGTCTAGATAGATTGAGGGGATTTGAAGAGTTGAAGAGATTTCTTTACTGTTGTGGTTTACTTGAAGATTATGTTCATAATGCTTATAGATCGCTAGCTTCTAGATTGGATGATGGTCTTATCAAGATCTTACTAAACTATATCGCTGACGATTCTAAGAAACATTCAAATATTCTAATTCAGATCTCTAAAGAACTTGGAGCCACTGATATAGATTTAAAAGAATGTGGAAAGATTATAGGCTCAATAGCTCTACAAATTATAGAAGATGCAGAAAAGATATCGAGCGAGAGAGGTAAGGTCACATCCAAAAATCTTACTTTGATATTTGATGAACTAGTTAACTTAGAGAAATACTTTGGAGAAGAATATTTTACATATATTCAATTAAAGTTGTCTCTAGACCTCGCTGAGTATAAGACTGTAGACCTAGGTTTTATAAAAGAAGTTTTAGAATATATTATTGAAGATGAGAGAAGACATGAGAGGATACTTAGACATATCAAAGATCAAATATCAAATTTATGAACTTTAACCTCTTCTTAAGGCTGAGCCTATCTTCAACCTAGATATTAGATGTATAAGCATATATCACATTCAAATCAGGAGAATACTACCTCTAAGGTATAAAGCTAAGAGTTATAAGGTTGGGTTCACATCCATCTCTAGGTGTATAGATATGTCTTGGGAGAGGTGGTGGAGAAGAAGATCCCCATTCGGTAGATTCTTTGAAGAAATGGAAGAGATGATGAGAGAGCTTGACGAAATGTTCTCGAGATCTTTTGAAGAATTTGAGAAGGGATTTCCAAGAGACTTGATTAGAGAGAAGAAGCTTAGAGATGGAAGTACTGTTAGAGAATACGGACCAATAATATACGGGTACTCTATCAAGATAGGACCAGATGGAAAACCAGAGATAAGAGAATTTGGAAATATTAGACCTAGAGGTAAACCTGAAGTAGTTGAATTAACGGAGACCAGAGAACCACTTGTAGATGTATTTGAAGAAGATGACCAGGTAAAAGTAGTTGCAGAAGTTCCAGGTGTAGAGAAAGAAGATATAAACTTGAATGCTACAGAAGATGTTCTCGTAATCTCTGTCAAGACGCCTCAGAGAAAATACTACAAAGAAGTAGACTTGCCCGTGAAGGTTGAGCCTAGTAGTGCGAAAGCATCTTACAAGAACGGTGTTCTTGAAGTATCATTAAAGAAGAAAGGAGAAGCAAAAGAAGAGAGAGGCGTAAAAATCAAGGTGGAGTAGTCAACGGTACCCTAAAAGATAGAAAACACCCATCTATTTTTTCAGATCTTACACGAGATACCCAATACTTTATACACTATTTTTTAAATCTTCTAATCTCTAAAAATACTCTCAAATCCAAGATAATCCAATTATATCCTGTTTCCAATATCAAATAGAATAAGTTAAAGTAGATGTTTAAAGAGATCTAGGTAGTATGGTTGAGCCGATAATTTTGAAAGTTTCTGAAGCTGCTAGTAGAGATGTTGGTAGAAGTATAGCTAGAATTGATCCAGAGATAGCTTCTAAGCTGGATTTGAAAGCTGGAGATATTGTTGAGATCATTGGTAAGAGGACTACTTACGCAATCTACTGGCCTGCTTATCCTCAAGACCGAGGTAAAGAAATCATTAGACTAGATTCTCAGACCAGATATAATGCAGGTATAGGTATAGATGATATGGTTAAGATTAGGAAAGCTGAAGCAAAGCCTGCGAAGAAAATTTTACTCGCTTCAACTGAACCCATCTTCATAACAGGATTAGAACAGTATCTACAGCAGTTGCTCTTCGGAAAAGTTGTCACTGTCGGAGATACTATCTCACTAAGTATCCTTGGAAGAAAGATGGATTTCAAGATAATCTCAACAAATCCTGTTGGTCCTACTATCATAGGCGAGGGGGCGGAGATAGAGATCTCTGAAGAACCTGTTAAGACGGCTCCACCAACCATACCTAGAGTAACTTATGAAGATATTGGAGATCTTAAGGAAGCTATACAGAAGATAAGAGAGATGGTTGAGCTACCGTTAAAGTATCCAGAGCTCTTCGAGAGGTTAGGGATAGAAGCACCTAAAGGCGTACTCTTATATGGTCCACCTGGTACTGGAAAGACGCTTCTAGCTAAAGCTGTGGCAAACGAGGTCAACGCAAACTTCTACGCTATCAATGGACCGGAGATAATGAGCAAGTTCTATGGTGAGAGTGAAGAGAGGCTTAGAGAAGTCTTCCAGCAAGCACAAGCAAATGCTCCGAGCATTATCTTTATCGATGAGATCGATGCTATTGCTCCGAAAAGGGAAGAAGTTACTGGTGAGGTTGAGAAGAGGGTCGTAGCCCAGCTCCTCACATTAATGGATGGTCTTGAAGCGAGGGGGAAGGTAGTTGTAATAGGGGCCACCAACCGCCCTCATGCTGTAGATCCAGCGCTGAGGAGACCTGGAAGATTTGATAGAGAAATAGAGATAGGTGTACCGAACACTGAAGCTAGATACGAGATACTCCAAGTCCATTCTAGAGGTGTACCATTATCTGAGGATGTAGATCTAAGGAAGATAGCGGAGATAACCCATGGATTCGTTGGAGCAGACCTAGCAGCATTAGTCAAGGAAGCTGCAATGCATGCTCTTAGAAGAGTCTTGCCGAAGATAGACCTCTCAGCTAAGAAGATACATGGAGAGATACTGAATGAGTTGAAGATTACTATGAAGGACTTTCTAGATGCCTTAAACGATGTACAGCCAAGTGTTATCAGGGAGGTTACAGTAGAAGTCCCAGAAGTACACTGGGAAGATATTGGAGACTTGGAAGAAGTAAAACAGGAGATGAAAGAAGCAGTTATATGGCCTCTTAAATACAGAGAGCTCTTTAGACATATAGATGCAAAACCTCCGAAAGGAATATTGTTATACGGTCCTCCCGGGACGGGTAAGACTCTGCTAGCGAAGGCTGTAGCAACAGAGTCTGAGGCCAACTTCATCTCCGTTAAAGGCCCCGAGATTCTAAGTAAGTGGGTTGGAGAATCTGAGAAGGCTGTAAGAGAGATCTTTAGAAAAGCTAAGCAAGCTGCACCGTGTATAGTGTTCTTCGATGAGTTCGATGCTATAGCTCCTATACGTAGCATGGGGGTAGGGGATTCAAGAGTTACTGAGAGGATAATAAGTCAATTATTAACAGAGATGGATGGACTTGAAGAATTGAGAGATGTCATCGTTATAGCGGCTACGAATAGACCTGACATAATCGATCCAGCACTACTTAGACCTGGAAGATTTGATAAGCTAATCTATGTACCTCCACCTAGTAAAGATGGGAGAAGAGAGATATTTAGATTACATCTTAAGAATACTCCACTAGCTGAAGATGTTGATTTAGAGAAGCTTGCAGAGATTACTGAAGGTTATACTGGAGCAGATATAGCTGGTGTATGCAGTGCTGCCAAATTGTTAGCTATTAGAGAGCATGTTGAAAAGTATAAAGATGTAGAAGATGCGAAGAAAGACCTAAGTAAGCTTAAGGTTAGCTTAAGACATATTCTTGAAGCTTTAAAGAAGGTTAAACCAATATCAACTCGTGAGATGGATTTCTATAAAGAAGTTGCAGAAAAGTTTGGCAGGATCAGATAAGCTAACCAGCCTCTCTACATCTCCTCCACTAACGGTATCCCTAGAATATTCAGAATATTCTCAAAAGTTATCTTGAATGCTCTTACCTCAGCCAGTCTAAACCTCTTCAACTCTTCTTCCACGTGTAAGACAGTTATCTTCTCATAAAACTTGTTGAAATCGGAAGCAAGATAGTAAGCATAGTTTACAAGAGTCTTCAAAAGTAGACTCCTACCTACTTCTTCAACTATCTCAGAGAAGTAGGAGATTCTTCTTAGAAGCTGTTTCTCTTCTTCAGCTAACTCTACTGGAGGTCTTGTTAAAGGCTCTACATCTGACTTCTCAAGTATCTTACACGCTCTTACATATGAATACTGTAGATATGGACCTGTATCTCCTTCTAATCTCAATATCTCATCAGTATCGAGGATTATCATCTTATCTACATCTGGTTTCAATAACGAGTATCTTAAAGCACCTACGGCAATCTTCTCAGCAACATCCTCTACTCTCTCACTACTCCATCCATGGTGCTTCTCTCTAATCTCTCGAGCTACTCTCTCTTTTAACATATCTAGAAGAGTATCTACTTTAACGTATAATCCTCTTCTTCCACTCATGTGAACAAATTCTTGTCCAGGCTCAGGTGCGTAACCCATCTTCACAGCATCCTTGATGCTCATGGCCACTACTTCATAACCGAAGTGGATATATTTCTCAGAAGGTAGACCGAGAACCTCTAATGCATACCGTACGATCTCTTGAGGTCTCTTCTGCCTAATATCGATAACGTTTATAACCTTCTCCACATCGCCGATAGGCTTTATAACATCTCCCTCAATATCTGTGATCAAGACTTCTCCATCCCACGGGTCTCTAATCCATATCTTGTATCTAAAGTCTTTAGAAGTTCCACCAAGCTTCCAAGCACCATAAGCTATATCTCTCGCAGTATAGGTCGTTGACCCATCACTTTTAACTAGTACTTCATCTCCTTCTTTCGATAGTACTGGGTGGAGAGATAGGTTTAGTAGCCAGCATCCAGCTTTTGATCCTGACTCAGCTTTGTAGACAGCCTTCTTCTCTAACAGCTTCTTAAAGACCTCGCCCCACAAGTCATAGGAAAGTATATCGCTCTCCATATTCAGTATATTATAGCGTGCTCCTATCCTCCAACATGTCTTAAGCTGATCTCTTAAAACCCTTTCAACTATCTCTCTATTCAATTTATAGTATTCTTCATCTCTCTCTTCTATGAGTCTAGCAATCTTCTTCCTCTTCTCAGCTAACTCAATATCTTCATCTATCTTTCTCGAGACCTCTACATAGACTACATCTCCATAGTAGACGTCAGCTCTCTCACCTTCTCTTAAAGTCATCGGGTATCCTAGCTCCGTGAATCCTAAGAGTAGGTCAGCCATCTGTGTACCACTATCGTCTATATAGTTCAATACGATTACATCGTATCCTAAGAAGTGGAATAGCCTAGCTAGAGTATCTCCTATACAGACATTTCTAGCATGTCCAACGTGTAGAGCTTTATTAGGGTTGACGCTAGTATGCTCAACGATTATCTTCTTACCAACCCCGATCTTACTCTTACCATATTCTGACTTCTCTTTAAGAACAGTCTCAAGTATAAGATTAGAGTATTCTATCCAGTTGACTTTGAAATTGATGTAGCCGGATACTGCTTCAACAGAGTCTACCAAGATTCCTTTAAAGTTCTTCAATCTCTCAACTATCTCTAAAGCTACCTCTTGTGGGTTAACTTTCTTCTCTTTAGAGATCTCGAAAGCAGCTAGTGAAGTTATCTCACCGTATGCAGGGTTTTTTGAAGGGATTAACCGAGCTTCAGCTACACCTATGCTCATAAGCATTTTAGAAGCTTCTTGAATAAGCTTCTTATACGTCATCCCATTATCTATCCTATTTCATGTATGTTTAACTTTTAAGCTTACTTCATCTATCTCTAGATAGATTAGGTGGGTAGGATGCCCACGAACCTGCCTGCTGAAGCTCAGAAAGCTCTAGCGAAATATCAAGTGGCTAGAACTTTACAAGATAAGATAAAAGCATTAGAAGAAGCTTTGAGTTTGATACCTGATCATAAAGGTACTGAGAAGCTGAGAGCACATATCAAGAGGAGGATCGCTGAATTAAAAAGAGAAGCTGAGAGAAGGAGTACTTCAAAGAGTGTTAGAAAAGATTTCTTCACTATATCTAAAGAAGGAGAAGCACAAGTAGTAGTAATCGGTGCAGCAAATTCAGGTAAATCAAGTCTTTTGAGAATGGTTACAAATGCTAAACCCTTAGTAGCTCCTTACCAATTCTCTACCGATAGACCTTTCCCAGGGATGATGCTTTATGAAGATGTTGAGATACAGCTTGTAGAGCTTCCAGCAATACTAACGGAGAACCTTGAAGAGACTCAATTTACAAATAGGTCTCTTGGACTGGTCAAAAATGCAGATGGAGTAATTATACTGTTAGATGGGCTTAATAATCCTGTACAGCAGTTAGAGAAGATAGTTCAGCTACTTGATGAAGCAGGCATCTCGATAAAACCTAGAAGAGGGGAGATAATCTTAGAGAAGAAAGATAGTGGAGGGGTTAGGATAGTTAATTTCGGGAGCTTCACTGGAACCTACAAAGAGATAGAAGAAGTATTAAAGAATGTAGGTATAAGAAATGTAGTTGTAAAGATCTATGGAGAATCATCTATAGAAGAATTAGAAGAATCTATTATAAGAGAGACTGTGTATAAGAAAGCTTTAATCGTTTTAAATAAAATAGATGCAGCTTCTCCTAGTGAAGTTAATAGGGTAAGAGAGGTGGCCGGCAGCCTCGGTGTACCATTTATCTCGATATCTACTGAGAGAGGTGAAGGCTTAGATATTCTGAAGAGAGAAGTCTTCAAAAGTCTTCAATTGATAAGAGTATATACTCAGAAAGATGGTGTAGTCTCTCATAAACCAATAGTATTGAATAAGGATGCAACAGTTAGAGATTTAGCAGAGAGGATCCATAAAGACTTGGCTAGAAAGATGAAGTATGCAAGAGTTTGGGGGAAGTCTGTTAAGCTACAAGGTCAACAAGTTGGTCCAGACCATATTCTACAAGATAGAGATGTTGTAGAGATATACTCAAGCTAGAAGTATAGTTATGATTACTTCATGACGAGACAATATTTTTATGGTCTTCAAGCCCTCCATCGGATAATAAGTATACTTGCCTAATATCCATGATTACCTGCATTTTTACTCTCACCAATATCTGTTTTTGTTTTTTGATATTTTATGTTGGTTGAGTTTATTGTTAGGGTTGATGTTCAGTGGAGAAGGATTCTACTTAGATAGGTTGAGTAGAGAGTATGTTGAGAAAGAGGTTAGGAGTTTAGAGACAAAGGTTAAATGGTGGAAATAGGTTCTAAGCCTATGATGAGCATAGAAGGTTTAGAGATAGCTTTACTTATCTCTTTGATATTCTTCTCTATAATAGCGGTTGAGTCGGAAAACTTAATTAGATCAGTCTTCGCATTACTTGGATTCGTCATCTCTCTAAGCATATTATTCATCTTGCTTTATGCTCTCCACGTAGGTTTAATGCTCTTATTAGTTTATGCAGGTGGAGCGATAGCTCTCCTCATGGTTGTAATAATGATGACTAATAGGAGGGAAGAGTGATGAGAGGATACCAAGTCTTCGGCTCACTAACCGCGATAGTATTCGCCATACTATTATTCTTCAGTTTAGGAAGTAACCCTCCGATACACGTTGGTTGGACGAGGAGTATAGAAGAGTTGAAACCATTAGACTTTAACATAATAGGTAGAGCTATTGGACAATATCTTTGGGAGAACCTATACATAGCTCTTCTAGCATTGATACTTGTTGCAATAGCTTTAGCTATCTCTGTAAGTGTATTACTTAGAGGTGAGTGACGACTTGACTTTATCACTCTACTATTACCCGATATTCGCAGGCTTGATATTCACCATCGGGATCTACTGTCTAGCTACCAAGAAGAGCATCATTAAACAGATAATAGCGATAGAGTTGATGGTTAACGCTGCGCACCTAAACTTTATAGCTTTTGCAGTAACTCCTTCAGGGATAGACCCATATGCTCATAGTTTTGTAATCCTCTCTCTAGGGGTTGGAGCCGCCATAATCGCTGTAGCTATTCTCCTAGCTGTCCAGATCTATAGAACTTACGGATCACTAGATGTAACAATCTTGAGAAGATTGAAGAGATGAAAAACTATCTTTGAGAAAATAGCTGGAGGCGGATTATTGCTTAAGCAGATTTCAGAAAAGCTTCCAGAGATAACTAATAGCTGGAACCCTGTAACAGGCTGTCTTCATATGTGTGTATACTGCTGGGCTAGAAAGTATGTTGAACGTTTATCTAAGATAGGGGTGGAGCCATATGCTTCGAGAGGCTTTAAGCCAACACTTGTAGTAGAAAGACTTCGAAAGAAGTTCTCTAAGAAATCTTTCATCTTCGTATCTATTATGGGAGATCTTTTCGGAGAATGGGTTCCAGAGACTTGGATAGAGAAGGTCTTCAACTGTATTAGAGCTCAGCCAACTGTTTACTTCTTCTTATTAACAAAGAATCCTTCAAGATATTTAGAACTTGGAAGACTACCTGAAAATACTGTAGCTTCAGCTACGATTGAAAGTAATAGATGTTATCCCGATATCTCTAAAGCCCCAGTCCAATCTATTAGGATAGAAGCTATGAAGAATCTTAAACATAGATACAAGGCTTTGGTGCTGGAGCCTATACTAGACTTCGATATAGATGAATTTATAGAAGTAGTTAGAGAGATCTCTCCAGTCTTTGTGTATATTGGATATGATAATTATAGGTTTAATCTCCCTGAGCCACCTCTAGAGAAGACTTTGAGATTTATTGAGAAGATCTCAGAGTTTACAGAGGTTAGGCTTGGAAGTATTAGGAAAGCATGGTATGAATGATAAGCCACGGTTAGCAATCTTATATCTATTAAGAAATTTTCTTTAATCTCTAATAGCTAAGATTATCTAGAGCTGGATGGAGTATTTTCAATGGTTTGCTACTACTATTACTGGTTTAGAAGATCTTGCTGCTAAAGAAGTTGAAGAAGAGGCAGGGGTAACCTCTGTACCTGATATTGGAAAAATCTTCTTTAAAGGTACTGTAGAACATGCGGTTATTGTAAACTATTCTTCAACTATGGTCAATAGGGTATTCCTACTTCTTGCTAGAGAGGATGTAGAGAGCTTAGAGGATGTCTATAGAGTTGCAAAGAGCTTAGATTATTCTTGGCTGATCGATCCTAACCAAACATTTGCTGTAAGAGCTGAGAGGCATGCTAAACATCTATCTTTTACGAGTATAGAAGCTTCAGCTAAAGTTGGTAGAGGAATTATCGATAGTTATAGAGAGAAGAGTGGTGTTAAGCTTAGAGTCAACCTTGATGAACCTGACCTAGAGTTTTATTGTTTATTGAGAGATTCTGAGATGCTTCTCGGACTTGATACTACTGGACTATCGCTTCACAGAAGATATTATAGAGTTTACTATCATAGAGCTAGTCTTCAACCTACAATAGCTTCAGGGATGATTAAGATATCAGGGTGGAGTGATCGTGAAAGCTTACTAGACCCTATGTGTGGTGGAGCTACCATACCTATAGAAGCTGCTATAAAGTTGAAGAAGATCCCTCCAGGGCTTATGAGAGGAGACTTGAGGATAGGAAAGTTAAAGTTTGTAGATAGATGGGTTTTGAGAGATGTAGAAGAGAAGATAAAGAAGGGGAGCGGTATTGAGAAGGTTCCAGACGTGGTTGGGGTAGATGTTTCCCCTAAGAGTATTGAAGGTGCTAAGAAGAATGTAGAAGCTGCAAGTGTAATAGATATTGTAAAGCTTGTGGTGGCTGATGTATTCAAGATTGGAGAGTGGTTGAATTGGGAGCCAGACCATATAGTTACTAACCCTCCATATGGTATAAGAATGGGTATTAGAGATATAGCTAACTTCTATAAAAGATTGATCGAGAATATTAGGAGAGCTTCACCTAAATCAAAACTTACAGTTATAGTATCTAAGCCAACTCTTTTCAAGAAGATACTAGATGAAGAAGGATATAGTATAATCTCTACTAGAGAGATAATGTATGGGAGATTGCGGGCATCAATAATATGTTCAGAGAGGTAGGGATAGGATAGGTTTGAGGTCTCTTTCGCACCCCCTTCTGAGAGGAAGTGGATAGGCGGTAGGAGGTGATCCGGCCACACGTTCCCGTGCGGCCACCTTGTTACGACTTCTCCCCCCTCGCCGAGCTCAGGCTTGATCTAGCCAACTAGACTAGACCTCGCCCAAGCCCAACTCGGGTGGAGCGACGGGCAGTGTGTGCAAGGAGCGGGGACGTATTCACCGCGCGGTTTTAACACGCGGTTACTAGGGATTCCGCGTTCACGAGGGCGAGTTGCAACCCTCGATCCCAACTACGACGGGGTTTAGGGATTAGCTCCCCCTTTCGGGGTGGCAACCCTCTGTCCCCGCCATTGAACGTCGCGTGCGGCCCGGGGGATTCGGGGCATACTGACCTGCCGTAGCCCGCTCCTTCCTCCCCCTTTCGGGGGCAGTCCCCCTAGAGTGCCCGGCGCCTCTCGGCCCGATGGCAACTAGGGGCGCGGGTCTCGTCCGTTGCCTGAATTAACAGGACGCCTCACGGCACGCACCGGCGACGGCCATGCACCTCCTCTCGGCTCGTCTGGAAAGGCCTTCAACCTGTCCATCATCCTGCCGTCGCCCCCGGTAAGGTTTCCGGCGTTGACTCCAATTAAGCCGCAACGTCCACCCCTTGTGGTGCTCCCCCGCCAATTCCTTTAAGTTTCAGCCTTGCGGCCGTACTCC
>JANXDW010000052.1 GCA_025058515.1 Aigarchaeota archaeon | reverse complement strand
TATCATCCGCGGGAGCGATCGCTTTAAGCGTGTTCTCAAGTATTCTTGGAGAGACGGGGCTCAAGGCCCCGGATAAGATCAAGATACAGCTAAAAGATAAGAGATACCTGATCATACATAATTACTCAGACCGTTTCTTAATCTGTATAACGAGACCTAACCCGAGGCTAGGCTTCATTGAACTAGTCTTAGAGTATTATAAGCGTGATTTACTAGGGAGTACCAGTATGGAACGATGTATTATAAGTACTATAAAAGAGTGAATGAATAATTTTTCTAGAAAATTGGGTAAGGTTTTAAAATTCTCGCGGCGGGAGGGATTTGAACCCTCGAGGCCACGCGGGCCACAGGCTTTCCAGAGAGCTCCAGGCCTGCCCCTTACCTGGCTAGGGTACCGCCGCATCTCATCTCTAATTATCTTTCTAATGTGAGGTAGATATAAATCTATGATTTGTAGATGATGTCTTCCAGCTAGAAGTATTAGAGTTTCAATCGATTTGTATATTCTTTTAGAGATGGGTGAAGGTATTCTCCATCTTTTATTATTATCTCATCGTCTGCAGTTAGCGTAGGATTTAAGCAGATGCCATCTGTATGTGAGCTCGCCAACCCCAATCTTCCTTTGAATGTTGAGGATTGGCTTCCAATTCCCCACTCTACTACTCCCCAGACTCTCTCATCTTCAAGAATATTTCCAGTAAGCTTTGCTCCAGGGTTACATCCATAAGACAGGTGGGCCACATAATACATCTTCTCATCATTAAAGCTTCTCAACCACCTCTCAAATATCTTCGCTTCTCTACCACCTTTTATATCGATTATTCTACCATTCTTTACTTCTAGTATTATCGGTTCTTTGAGTAATCCTAGTTCGTGGGGAGGCCAGATAGAGCCATCGAATACTATCCTGCCATTTATTGTTTCTTCGATAGGTGCCCAATCAACTTGACCGAATAACATGTATTCACCTGGCCCGGCGACTTCTCCTTCAACTAGTACTGGTCTACTTGGATCATTCTCGAACTCTATATCCATGCCTGCAGGTGAAGTTATCCTTATCTTTCTAGCTCTACTTGTTATCTCAGCTAATCTTCTCTGAAACTCATACAGTACTGGTATGTTTACTCTACCTATAGTTCTAACTATCATATCTACATCCATACCGACTAAACACATGTACCTAGTCTTCCCGAACTTCATAGCCTCCTCGTATACAGTTGAGTATAGTAGCCAGCTCTTGTTGAGCTCAATCCATACATCTGAGTTCTTAACTATCTCAGTTAATGTTTTTAGTGGGAGATATGGGTCTGCAGCTTTACCGACAGCTGGTGGAGATGGATACCATGTAACTATGGGTTTTCCTCCAACAGTATAAGTTGATGAAGCGATCGCTGAAGCAACTCTCCAATCTCCCATACTATCAATCGTGATCACGACTTCTTCATTCTTCTCAATTTTAAGAACATCTTTGACAAGCTTGTAAGCAGCTCTCGATAACTCCATAGATAGAAACTCAGCGCACATTAAGAGACCGCCACCTCTTCATATTTAATGATATTAAGCTCTCAATTATCTTTAGAGAAGCAGCAGCTGGATCTAGCACAGGTGTACGTAACTCTTCAGATATGGTGTTTGCTAATCCAGCTAGGCCCGTACATCCAAGTATGATTAAATCTGCCCCCTCTTTTACAGCATTCTTAGATTCTTCAATTAACTCTAACCTTACTTTATCCCATTTCTCTTTTAAATCAACTACATGTATCCCTATCCCTCTAATCGATACTATCCTCTCACCATAACCGAGAGAGATACACCTTTGTTTAATCAACTCTAATGCTTCACTTCTTATACTTATGATACCTATTTTTTTACTAAAGATGCTTGCGAGAGCTAGAGAAGACTCTCCAGGTCCAACGACAGGTTTATCGAGAATATTCTTCAATTCATCGACGGCCGGATCTAAGAAACAGTTAATTATTATCCCATCATACTCTCTATGGAACTTTAATGTTAGCTCTTTTACCAGCGGCTTCACCATCTCGAAGTCTTTTACTGTCTCAACGCTGGGAGGCCCCATACCTAGACTCTTTACATCTATCTCTGTTTTCGGAGAAGCTACACTCTTAAAGAACTGTTTATCGCTTTCATCCCAGCTATCATCTCCTATAGGATTTACTACGAGTATCTTCACGTTATCTCCTCCACAAGCTCTTCAACGGGAACATAATCATAATCAAATCCAAATCTTCTCGGACCGAAGAATTTTAAGCCATTCTCCGTTCTCCAAACTTCAGGAGATTTTGCAACAAGCACATTCACCTTCATACCTTCTCTTAGAACTGTGTTCGTAATCCCTTCACCTTCATCATTTAGAAACATTATCAAATCTGGGGCCATCGCTACAGGCTTACCGTTTATCCACGCCATCAAGTGTTCATTCATTATCCATGTCTTCAACTTCTTATCTCTCCATTTACCAACACCTTCAACGAGTGCTTCTCCTTTAAGGAACCCTCCCTCATCTCTATATCTATAAGATTTCACAACTCCTTCAAAGATCTTCCATCCGCCTAAGACTTTTCTTACTTCTTCAATAATATCTAGACCTCTCGTCTTAGCAAGCCTAATAGCTTCCCCGATCTTTAAACATAAGCTCATAGAGTTTTTGATAACTACTTTTTCAGCATCTTCTACTTTAAGAGGTGTATCTACTACTGCTACAAATCTTCCAGATAATACAGATAGATATCTCGCAATAGCTTCATAATCATCTATATCGCTATACTCGTAGACTACAACTTTGTTACCTGTTTCAGAGATGATTACTGAAGGATACATGGGTATTCCGAAGATGTGTACAGTACATTGATGTAGTTCTGGCGCTGCTCTACCTAGAAGGTCTCCATCGATTATCGGTAGATTCATATGGGCGCCCATGTATAGTGCTAGAGAAGCATTGAACCCGCCTAGCTCAGAAGCAAGAACGGCGGAGATCTTGACACCGAGTATGCGCTCCATCTCTCTGAAAGCTAATTTTATCGGCTCTTCAATCTTGATGGGTTTCTTAGTCTTAGCTTCAGGAGCTATAGTCCCTACATAATATGGAACAACTATTACAGAATCTCTATCTATATCGCTTAGATCAACCAATCTGATCTTCTTACTCTCTAGAAGAATTTTCTCTAAAATTCTTAATCCTTCTTCTGGGCTTCCTCCACCACCAGTACCGAGAATAGTCGCACCTTTAACAAAATCTCTAATCTGCTCAAAACTATTAATCTCAATCATGATTTCATCATCATCAAGATGTTAATTTTCTTAAATAAAAGCTTGCCTTTAATAATACTGAGCATGAAATGGTTCGAATATTTGTCTTGAATCCAGTATCGACAGATCTTTGGAATAAGATTACGGAAGAATCTCTTAAAAAGATAGCATGTATTAATACTGAGCTTCATGTAGAAAACTTAGAAGAAGGACCAAGATACATAGAATCGGAGCTAGATGTTGTCTCTGCTGCTCCACATGTAGTAAAGAAGGTTGTTGAAGCTGAAGAGAAAGGTTTTGATGCAGTAGTTATAAATTGTTTTGATGATCCTGGTCTAGATGCTGCTAGAGAGAAGGTCTCAATTCTTACTTTAGGAATAGGTGAGACATCGATAATCACTGCTCTCCAGCTAGGTTACAAGTTTGCAATAATATCTACTGGAGAGAAGTCTAAAGCATCTTACGATCTCAAAGCTCATAAACTTGGTGTGAAGAGTAGACTAGCTTATGCTTCAGGAATAAATATGAGAGTACTTGAATTGAGGAGAGATGATGAGCAGACTAAAAAGATGCTTTTACATGAAGCTATGATAGCTGTAGAGAAGTTCAATGCTGAGGTAATAGTTTTGGGATGTGGTGGGATGATAGGTTTCGGTGAATGGTTATCAGAAAGGCTTATGGTTCCAGTAATAGATCCAACAATTACTACATTCAAGATCGCTGAAGCATTATCTTCAATAAATCTTAAACATAGCAAGAGATATCTCTACAGATTAGATTGAATCGATGCTAAAGTTTATAAAACTCTATTCTCATCTTTCTAACGATGATGGAGGTAAAATAGATGTATAGAAGAGCTCTATCGAAACTTCTCATACTTACCATAATTATAGTAATAGTTATTGCAGTAGGAATTGGATTATACTTTACGATGGCACCTACACCTCCAACCGCATCTCCTACGCTGCCAGTAACTACACCAACCATCTCTCCAACCCCTACCGTTAAAAAGACTCTAGTAGTCTACGCATCTTTATCAGAGATGACGACAGCAGATCCAAGTACAGAGTTCTCAAACTCAATACTGTGGTTATGTCTAGTATATGAGCCACTTCTATGGTATGACCCACTAGAGAATAAGTTTATTCCAGCTCTTGCTGAAAGATGGGAGAGCTCTCAAGATGGAACTGTATGGACCTTCTATCTTAGAAAAGGTGTAGTATTTCATGATGGAACACCATTCACAGCTGAAGCAGTTAAGAAATCTATAGAGAGAACGATAGAACTAGGTCAGGGAGCAGCTTTTATATGGGATCCAGTTGAGAAGATACAAGTTATAGATGACTATACTGTAGTCTTCATCTTGAAGTATCCAGCACCTTTAGATAATATAGTCGCCTCATCTTATGGAGCATGGATCTTCAGCCCTAAAACTCCAAATACTCCTGAATGGTTCAATAAAGGCAACGATGCAGGTAGCGGACCTTATAGACTTGCGAAATGGGATCCGGAGAATGAGGTAATCTTAGAGAAGTTTGAAGATTGGTGGGGTTGGAAGCTATCATCTTACGAGATGGCCTCCAAGAAAGCACCAGATATATTCATAGTCAAGATAGTTAAAGATGCTGTAACACAGGAGAGGCTAGTGGTTGCAGGAGAGATAGATATAGCACTGTATGTTCCACTTGAAGATGTTGACCGTCTGAAGGCTGACCCGAATCTAAAAGTAGTGATCAAGCCGAGCTTCCAGAACTTGCTAATGCTTATCAATACCAAGAAGCCCCCACTAGATAACGTTCTAGTTAGACGTGCAATCGCTCATGCAATTCCATATGATGATATAGTTAAGATAGCTAGATCAAATCTAGCAAAAGTTGCGAGTGGACCGGTGCCCACAGGTATGCCTGGACACTTTGATGATTTTAGGTACAAGTATGATCTTGAAGAAGCGAGGAGACTTCTCGCACAAGCAGGTTATCCTACTGGTTTAGATAAGACATTAGTCTTAGTATATACTGCTGGAGATGTATATGAGCAGAGAACTTCTGAATTGATAGCCGCTAGCTTGAGTAAGATTGGAATAAAGGTTGATGTAAGACCTATGAGCTGGGAAGAGCAGTGGGCTCTTGCTCAATCAGGTTGGGAGAATCCAGAGGGAGCGCAGGATCTCTTCATATTCTACTGGTGGCCAACATATATTACACCATTCGACTTTCTATACAATATGTTCCATAGTGATTCTAAAGCCTTCAATCTATGTTACTATGAGAATCCAGATTTCGAGAAACTAATAGAAGAAGCATTATCACTTGAAGGAACAGATAAGAAGAGAGCTATGGAATTATACTATAAAGCACAAAAGATTCTCTATGAAGATGTGCCAGCAATCCCGCTTTGGGATATGGTTGATGTTAGAGTAGGTAGAGCATACATAGGAAATCTAGAGAAAGCAGTTAATCCCGCATACCCAACCGTACTCTTTGCACAAGTACTAAGTGTCGAGAAGTAGAGTTATCAAGATAGTTTTTCTTAAATCTCAACTCTTAACTCTCTAAGGAGAGGACTAGATGCCCGTAAGTAAAGAATACATCGTTAAGAGGATTATCCTCTTAATCTTCGTAATACTGGGAGTACTCTTCATAACCTTCGTAATCACTAGATTGATCCCAGCTAGACCTGAACTTCTCTGGGCAGGTCCACATGCTACCATAGAACAGATAGAGAGAGCTAGGAAACAACTTCACTTAGATAAACCAATATACATACAATTCATTCTTTATCTTCAAGATTTCTTAACGGGTAATTGGGGTATCTCATGGAGGACTAAGTCACCTGTAATAGTAGATGTACTCTCAACGTTAACCGCTACGCTAGAACTAGTTATTATTGCATTCTTTTTTGCATTTATCATAGGTATACCTGTAGGCGTATTGGCCGCTCTCAAGAAGTATAGTTGGATAGATGATTTAACGAGGATCATAACAGTTGTAGGTGCTTCTATACCTGTATTCTGGCTAGCTCTAATCGTCCAGCTAGTCTTCGGAAGTTGGCTGGGAATCCTTCCTTCAGCTAAGAGAGTTGATGAATGGATCGTTATAGTAACAGGATTTAAACCAGTAACAGGCTTCTACCTTTTAGATAGTGTAATCCAAGGTAATCTACCTGTCTTCATAGATACTGTAAAACGCATAATCTTACCTGCTCTTGTTCTTGCAGCTTATCCATTCTGTCTGAGCACTAGGATGACGAGAGCGGTTATGATAGAAGTTCTCTCTGAACAACATGTTAAAAGCTTGATCGCTTGGGGATTGTCGAAGAAAACAATATTATTCAAATATTCTCTTAAGAATACGATCGTCCCTGTTATAGCATCACTAGGGTTATCGTTCGGCTACACAATAATCGGAGCCTTCATGGTAGAGTTAGTATTCGTTTGGCCAGGAATAGGGTTCTATGCTGCTATGTCTCTTCTCAGCTTCGATTATCCAGCAGTAATAGGATGCGTGATAACAGTCGCCATATTCTACTCTATAATCAATACGTTGGTAGACATGATACACTCAATAATAGATCCAAGGGTGAGATTGTAAGATATGAAGAGATTCAAACATCAAAAAATTATCTTAAGCTTGATTATTAAGAAGCCATTGTCACTTATTAGCTTGCTCATCGTATTGGCATTCATCGTCCTAGGAGTAACAGCTCCTTTCATTGTACCATACCCTGAAGATGCTTGGGGGTTAACATATAATGTTGAGAAGAGATTTCTACCTCCAAGCGTAGAACATCCTCTCGGTACAGATGCTTTAGGTAGAGATCTATTTAGTAGAGTTCTTCTAGGTTCGAGCTTCTCATTGATAATAGCAGTTGGAGTAATTGGTCTAGCCTTGCTTATAGGTATCCCAGTAGGGGTTGTTGCAGGATACTATGGAGGAAGGGTTGGAACATTATTGATGAGGATTACAGATATGTTCTTAGCTTTCCCACCACTATTACTAGCGATAGTATTAGCCGCTACTCTCGGAAGAGGTCTTCTAAACTTGATAATTGCTTTAGCAATCTCTTGGTGGCCATGGTATGCTAGACTAGTATACGTTCAGACGAACACTGTAAAGAATATGCCGTACATCGATGCAGCAAAGATAGCTGGATTATCAAATATCAAGATAATGGGTAAGCACGTAATCCCGAATGCTTTAACTCCAACTATGGTTCAAGCTGCTCTAGATATGGGCTCAGCTATACTCGAAGCTGCTGGATTAAGTTTTATAGGAGTTGGTGTTAAGCCTCCGACACCTGAGTGGGGTCTACTGGTAAGCGAAGGTTGGCAGTCGATAAACTATGCATGGTGGATAGCCTTCTTCCCAGGTCTAGCTATCTTAACAACCGTCGTAGGCTTCAACTTACTTGCTGATGCATTAAGAGAATCTGCCGACCCGAGGCTTAGGAGAACGATACTCATGAGGCTTGGGGTGAAACAGTGACAAGACAGAAAATCCTACAAGTTGAAAACCTATCTATAGACTACGTTGTTCTAGATGGAATCATAAAAGCTGTAAGAAATGTATCTTTCACTATAGATGAAGGTGAAGTAGTATGTCTAGTTGGAGAATCTGGCTCAGGTAAGACTACTGTAGGGTTAGCTATAGCGGGAGCACTACCTGAGAATGCCGTCATCCGTGAGGGTAAAATAATCTTTAGAGGAAGAGACTTCTTGAGCAATAGGTTAAAGGATAAGTCTACATCTGAAGATAGGATAATGATCATATTTCAAGACCCTGTAGCTACCTTGAACCCATTATTCAGAGTAGGAGAAATAATCTCTGATGTAATAAAACACCATCTAAAAATAACTAATCCAGGGGAGATAAGAG
The DNA here is from genome assembly GCA_025058515.1 of Aigarchaeota archaeon. Taxonomy (GTDB): domain Archaea; phylum Thermoproteota; class Nitrososphaeria_A; order Caldarchaeales; family Wolframiiraptoraceae; genus Geocrenenecus. The sequence goes on along the minus strand of JANXDW010000052.1, from coordinate 15,793 downwards.
AAAAAGCATTAGAATTCCTTAAGGCTGTAGAGCTACCAGATCCTGAGAGAGTTTTTAACTCTTATCCTCATGAGCTAAGCGGTGGGATGCTTCAGAGAGTAGTTATTGCAATAGCGTTATCTATAAACCCGAGATTGCTGATCGCAGATGAGCCTACAACAATGCTTGACGTAACTCTCCAAGCCCAGATACTCGATCTACTAATAAATCTCAAGAAGAAACTCGGAGTATCTATATTATTCATAACACATAATCTAGGCGTTGCGGCGGAGATTGGAGATAGAATAATAGTGATGTACGGTGGCGAGATATTTGAAGAAGCAAGATCAGAAGAACTACTTTACAACCCACTCCATCCCTATACGAGAGGATTACTAGAATGCATCCCCAAGACACATATAAAATATTCTAAACTGAAGAGTATCCCTGGGATGATATTCGATTTAATGAACCCTCCAAAAGGATGTACATTTGTAGACCGATGTACAGAGGCTATGGAGATATGTCGTAATGTTAAACCACAACTAGTAGAATTCTTGAAAGACCATAGGGTTGCATGCCATCTATATAGGTTGGAGGAGAGATGAGTACACCACTCTTAAGAATAAAAGACTTGAAAAAGTATTTTCCAATTAAAGTGGGGTTGCTAGGTAAGGTAGTGGGATATGTTAAAGCTGTTGATGGTGTTTCATTCGATATAGATCTTGGAGAAGTTGTTAGTATAGTTGGAGAATCTGGCTCAGGTAAAACAACTATAGCTAAATGTATACTACTTCTTGAGAGATTAACGTATGGGAAGATACTATACAATGGTGAGGATGTTACATTATTACGGGCGGAGAAGCTGAGAGAATATAGAAGAAGTATTCAAGCCGTATTTCAGAATCCTTTTCTCTCACTAGATCCCCGTATGAATGTATTCGATATTCTAGCTGAACCTGTTAAGATCAACATGAAACTTTCTAGAGAAGAGCTCTACGAGTACATATCAAGCTTGCTGAACATGGTTGGTTTAGATAGATCTTTTCTAGATAAGTATCCCCATGAGCTAAGTGGAGGTCAAGCGCAGAGAGTTGCAATAGCTAGAGCTATATCCCTTAAACCTAGATTGATAATCTTAGACGAGCCGACAAGCGCTCTCGATGTTAGTGTTCAAGCTCAGATACTAAATCTACTAGCTGATCTCAAGAACGAGCTTAATCTCTCATATCTCTTGATAACACACGATCTCTCAATCGTAAAGTACATCAGTGATAGGATCATAGTAGTCTATCTTGGAAGAATAATGGAGGAAGGATTATCTGAAGAGATATTGGATAAGCCACTCCACCCATATACTCAAACTTTATTCTCAGCTATCCCAGATCCATACACTAGGTCGTCTAGAGAAAGAATCATCTTAAGAGGTGAGCCTCCCAGCCCTATAAACCCTCCACCAGGATGTAGATTTCATACAAGATGTCCATATGTTATGGAAGTGTGTAAAAGACAAGAACCAGATGAGATTAGATTTAGCTCAACTCATAAAGTATACTGCTGGCTATACGTTGAAAAATAGAAAACACCAAAATCTCTCAGAGATATTTAAGATACTAAAGTTTTAATTTATCTTATAAGAAAAGATTCTATATGAATGAGATTGTAAGAAAGGTTGAGGAGAGATCTAGAGTTTTACTAGATGATGTTATTAAGTCTTTCATAGAGTTGCTTGAGATATCTGCTGTGAACCCTTCTTCTGGAGGTAGAGGAGAAGGTGAAAGAGCAGAGAAACTTGAAGCTATTCTAAGAAACTATGATTTAGATAAATTATTCAGAGTCGATGCTTATGATGAAAGAGTTAAAGATGGTGTTAGACCGAATATTATAGGTTTAATTCATGGTGAAGATAAGAGTAAGACATTATGGTTGGTTGCACACATAGACACGGTCCCTGAAGGAGATATCACTCTATGGAAGACAGACCCATTCAAACCAGTAATAAAAGATGGGAAGATATTTGCGAGAGGCGCGGAGGATAATGGGCAAGCGATAGCATCAATACTTCTCACAGTAAAGATCATTAAGGAACTTAATCTAACACCTAAATACAATCTAGGTTTAGTATTTGCTTCAGATGAAGAAGCTGGAAGTAAGTACGGGCTACAGTATCTTGTTGAGAAGAAAGTATTTAAAAAAGATGATGAAGCCGTAGTCTTAGATTTCGGTGCACCAGATGGATCTGAGATAGAAGTAGCTGAGAAGCACCTTCTCTGGCTCAAGTTCACGGTACATGGTATACAAGCCCATGCAGCCTTCCCACATGAAGGGATAAATGCACATAGAATTGGAGTGAGATTAATATCTACTTTAGACCAGATACTCCATGAAAGATTTAGTGAGGTAAACCAGATATTCATTCCACCAACATCTACATTTGAACCTACAAAGAAAGAACACAATGTAGATAACGTAAACACAGTGCCAGGAAAAGATATATTCTACTTCGATTGTAGAGTTCTTCCAAGCTATAATCTTAAACAAGTATTAGAGATTGTGAACTCGGTCTGCAGAAGCTTCGAGTCATTATACAATGTAAAGATAGATTTAGAAGAACATCTAAGATGGGAGTCTCCTCCACCTACGCCTCCAGATTCTTCAATAGTTAAGAAGTTATCTAAAGCGATAAAACTATCTAGGAATATAGAGACGAAGATAATCGGGATAGGTGGAGGAACATGTGCAGCATTTCTTAGAGCTGAGAATATTCCTGCAGTAGTATGGTCAACATTAGATAGGATGGCTCATAAACCAAATGAATACTGCAGGATAGAGAATATAAGAAAAGATGCAGAAGTTCTCGCCTTACTCTCAATTATTTCTTAAAAAGATGTTTAGAGATGGTGGAGGAGAAGTTTTTAGAGGTCTTACCTTACCGATTTATGTCTCTTATGCTTCCATATCTTTGGATAGAGGTCTCCACGCATTATTACTCTTTCAGTATCTACAGCTATCCCTTGTTCTGATTCGATGATCTCCTCTGAATCCATCCTACTTATACCGAGAGCTACCAGTTCACCTTTAAGCGACATCATCGCAACGATCTTACCTTTCTTTACAGTATCCTCAAGCTTGGATACACCAGTTACAGCAAGATTAGCCCCACTACATATTGCTCCAACCGCTGAATCGAGTAGATATATCTTTGGAAGATGTTTCACGGCTTCTTCAACAGGTCTAACAACCTTCCTCAATAATGTTTCATCTCTATTCTTCCTCCAAGCTTCTACAGCTTCATAAACATCTAATAGAGAGACTGTTGAATCTTCAGTGAAAGGTCCAGCTCTCACCCTCCTCAGTTCTTGCATATGTGCACCAACTCCTAGATATAGTCCAATATCGTAACAGAGTTTTCTTATATATGTTCCACCTGAGCAAGCTATCTTCAATAATATGTATCTACCATCTCTTTCCAACAATTCTATATTATAGATAGTTCTAATCCTAAGAGTTCTTGAAACACTTGATCTAATAGGGGGAAGCTGGTATATGTCTCCAGTAAATAATCTTAATGCTTGATCTATCTCATTATCAGAGACATCACCGTGAAGTTTCATAACGCATATGTATTCTTTCCCACCTCCCATAACTACTCCAGCGCCTTTTGTTGCATCATCTAAAAGTATTGGAAGGACTCCTGAAACAGCTGGATCAAGTGTTCCACCGAGTCCTGTTTTTTCAGCACCTATGAGAGACTTTACTTTAGCGGCAACATCATGGCTTGTAGGTCCACGTGGTTTATCTAAATTTACGACACCTAGTTTCAAATGCTTATCTATCTTTCTCTTATATGGGTCTTCACCATATGATGGATCACTCTCAGAATCTATTCTCGTAAGAATCTTCGGTTCAATTTTCCAAGGAGGCTTAATACCCTCGTTCACACTAAACCTTCAAGATAAGATCTATCTCAAGAAAAATATTAATCCTTAGAGCTTAGGTTAAACTTCTCTAAGCCATCTTTATTATGCTGTAGATAGAGGTAAAGCTTTAGGAGAAATTCGTATATATTCACGCATGTACTCTACAAGTCTCGCCTCCTCCAATGCTTTCAATACTTCTTCATCGCTTGCACCTTCTCTAATGTTTATTTTATATGGTGTAAATGCTAGATGCGATATGTTTAACCTCCTCCTCTTTACCCCTGTAAGACTCTTAGGACCAGTAACTATTACGAAATTCTTATCTACTATAGATACTATAACACATTTTCTAGAAGCTTCTCTACCCGAGGTCTTCACTACTATCCTTCCAATCTCCTCTTTCACCAAGACACCTCCCGAATAAACATTACGGAGAGATACTACCCCGTCTATCCTCCTTTAGTAAAGAATGAGGATAGAGTTATTAATATACCTTTGATTAAAATACGTTTTCTATATTTAGAGCTTTCAATCCTTCAATATTAATAAATGCGTCTTGTACGAGATCAGATATGAAGAAAGTAGTCATCTGTATCAGTGGATTTGCAGTAACTGGAAAGAGTACACTAGGAAGAAAGATCGCTCAAGCCTTCAACCTCAAGTATGTATCTGGAGGAGATGGATTAAAGATGTTAGCTCAAGAGAGAGGATATCGTCCATCTGGAAGAGATTGGTGGGAGACGGAAGAAGGAATGAAGTTCTTAGAAGAAAGAAAAGCAAACCTTGAATTTGATAAACTCGTAGATCAAAAGTTAATGGAGTATGCAGAGAAGGGTAGAGTAGTGATAGATAGCTGGGTTCTCCCATGGCTCTATAGAGGAGGCTTCAATATATGGTTGAGAGCATCTGATGATGTTAGAGTTAAGAGATTGGTGAAGCGTAGTCATGTAGATCTGAGCATCGCGTACCAGCTCCTCAAGAAGAGAGATGAAGAGAGTGCAGAGATATATAGAAAGCTATACGGAATAGAGATCGGAAAAGACTATTCTCCATTCCACTTAATCCTAGATACAAGCAACTTGAATGCATCAGCAGTCTACAGAATAGTTGCACAAGCTATTAAAGAATATTATAAGATTAAGACAATCGAGAAGAAGAGATGTTAAGTAGGTGTCTCTGTCTTAACCCACTCAAGATACACCTTATCTCTAATCAATTGTTCTAGACAATTATGGCAGAGCACTCTTCCATAATATCTTTCTACAGTTCTCTCACTATGGGATAATTTATAATCCTTCTCTCTAGCTATACCGTGAATTATGGTTCCGCATCTAGAGCAATGATGGAAATCTCTCTTCTCATCTACAATATGCACTACAACTCTACCTCCAGGGGTTCGGACGAACTTCTTCTTCCTAGCTCTAGTTCTCAGACTACGCCTCATATTCTTGATATTACCATAAATCTCGCTACTTTTTAAGATACTCTCATAGATAAACCACTAGATCAAAATTCAACGTTAACTCTTATTTAAATAGTTTAATAGAAGTTCTGAGGATAAGATATTTACTCACATGTGATTAGACCTCGATTTGCATGTTGTTCAGTTAGAGTATCATGATTATTCTTTAACCTTCTTCTCAACTTCTTTCGATATCTCAGGCATGGCCCCTACACCGAGTATCTTCGAGATAGGAAGTCCAGATGCGATTAAAGTAATGATGAACCATCCTGTAACTGTTATCTTGCTTCCATGCGATATGAACGGAATAGTCAAATCACTTGGAAGGCTTGCGATTACAAGATCTCCATAAGTTTGTGCTATGAAGATATATGAGATATAGAAGATGGCCAAGGTAATAAGCAGTGTCAAGATATTCTTTTTAGCTATCTGTGCATCTATCTTCTGATAGTATTCTTGCTTCTTCATCAACTTCTGGACAAGTTTTTCATCACCTTTCTTCCTAGCTTCAAGTAAGCTCTTCTTATAAACCTGAGACTCGGCCATCTTTAAAGTATCTTCTTTCGTGATCAATTTTCTCCTAACAAGATTTGTAGTAAAACTTACTAAAATGGCTAGACCCAAAATCTCGAGTAGAGAATTCATAATAGACCTAATGAGTTAAACGATCAACTACCTTATAAACAAAATCTCTTCAAAACTCATAGATAAATCCTTTTAATATAAGAGGTTTCCTATCCTTATGTTATAGCTACTCTTCTCCAAGTAGTCTTCCTAATGCAGGATGCATCTCTGCTAATCTCTCTCTAACTAGTATCTGGTAGTATTGATAAAGGATTCCAGACATAAGCAGTATCCCTATCCCACCACCGAATACATTGAAATAATCACCAACAGTAGCTACTGTAGCTACAACTAAAGCTCCTAAAATAGTAACAGTAGAGATATACTTCTTAATTATCTTAGCAATCGTTCCTGGTGAACGTCTAAATCCTGGAACCTGCATCCCTGCTTTAACCAACTGTTCAGCAACCTTTTCTGGAGATAATCCACCTATATCTACCCAGAACTTTGCAAAGAGTAGGCAGAAAGTAATCATTATCAAAGCGTATACGCCAGCTTTCACTGGATCATGTAAAACTCCAGATATGTTATATGGTGCAGTAACATAGTATGCTAATCCACCTATAGGCGTTAATACTCTATCAGTATGATAGCTAGTCGAATTAAACATCCCGATAACGTTTAGAAAGACATTGGAATTATCTACGTTAAATCTACTCCATACTATACTCGATAAGTAGTAAATGTTTGTAAATACTGTTGAAGCAAAGATTACGGGTATATTCGAGACGTAGAGGAACTTGATAGGATACTTTGCAGCGAAACCAGAGTATTTAGCATACTGTATAGGAACTTCTACTCTTATAGCTTCTAGATATATTATAATTAGTAGTAGCATGGATGTGCTGATTAGTCCTAGAATATCTGGGAACTGACCTCTGACTAGTAGAGGTGATGTGGGCATTCCAGATACAGCTGCTTGGATTAGTGCTAAGATGATCCCTTGATAGTATCCGTCTGGTAGGATTATAGGTGAGAAGAGACTTACGATTATAGTCTCCGCTACTCCTGCAGCTATGAATAAACTTACACCACTACCTAAACCCCAACCTTTCTGCACAAGCTCATCCATCAAGATTATCAAGATAGTAGCGGTTACAAGCTGGATGAAGACAAGTATCTGGCTATGTGTATCCATATGTCCAAGCCATCCTGAGAAAGTGAAGACAGCGGCCTCGAATATTGTTACAACGATAGCGAAGATCTTGCTAGCAGCAGTAAATACAGCTCTATCTTCAGATTTCGAGAGGTCTAGTTTTATTATCTGTGCTCCAACAAGCAGTTGGAGTATAAGTCCCGAGGTAACTATAGGTCCTATGCCGAGGGTTGTCAATGTCCCTATACGTTGAGCAAAGATTATGTTCAATATTATTGGATTCTGTTGAGAAAGCTTTGCAGCTTGGGGTACACCGTAGAGAAATGTATGGCTCATTAAAACATATATTACAAGTACGAGCCCTGTCCAGATAAACCTCTCTCCTAGACCAAGCTTTCTCTCAGGTTTCTTTACTTCCGGAAAATATCTTCCAATATTCTTAACTATCTCTTTAGCAGATGCCAATATTCTATGCCCCCGCTTCTCTCGGCTTTAATATCTCGCCACCAGCTTCTTTAATCTTCTCTTCAGCCGTCTTAGTCCATCTCTCAACTATGACCGTTAATGGTTTATTGATCTTTCCACTTCCTATCACTTTCCTAACCCCGAAAGATCTGAGATCTACCACTATCTTCCCATCTCTTCTCTCCAACTCTTTTCTAGCCTCAAGCTTTTCAACTAAAGTATTTAGCTGGATTAAATTCATCGCAGTTATCTCTTTCTTATTTGGTCTAAAGAATCCATGTTTTCCAAAGTAGTCTCTATCGTATTTTAAAACCCATGTCCACTTATGTTTATGCTTCCCTGTTTCTCCATGTCCACCTTTCGCACCGGTCTTCCTATGTTGACCTATCTGCCCCCAGCCGTGAGTCCTACTACCCCGCCTCTTTCTGATTTTCCGAAACCTAGTCGGCAAACCTCCTCACCAACCTAAACATCCTAGGAATTAATAAGTTAGATGCTCTATATCAAGACATCTTTATTGCCAGCTCATTTATTGCTTCTCCTCTATAACCATATTCTCCACCTTCTTGGAAAGACTTCTTGATAGTCTTCTTGAACCCTCCTCTAGGTGGATGTAATCTTAGATAAGGCTTTAGACCTTTACTCTTTAATTTACTTAAAATTGTTTTTCCTCTATATATCTCTTCAGCTAGTTCATCAATACTCGAGTATCCCAATCTCTGAATATTCTCATCATCTAATCTTACTCCACCATTAAATTCAGCTCTTCTTAAAAGTCTCTTTACTGTGAGATAGCTAGGCTCCCCCCAAGTTATAAAGTGTGAGACCTTCTTCAACATTCCTTCAAAACTCGGATTCTTCAATACGAATACAGCGTAATTCGCTCTAGGTAGATTAAGCATTCTAAGAATCTCAAGTTCTTCACTACTAGCTTTTACCCCTCCTTTAATCCTAATCACTAGAAAACATCCAGCAGTACTCTCCACAGTCTCAGCTACACCTCTCTACCTCTACAGCTACTCTAAGAAGTTTTTAATAAATTTCTCTAGACTCTTCCTCTATAGCTAAATACAGGTAAGAAAGGTTTACAATATTTTAAACTACTGAGAGATGGATCGCTTACCCTACTCTCTATGGTCTCGTTCTAACTTAGACTATATCTCTCTCCAGAGACTTGGTAAAACTATCTTATTCGTATTCTTTAATGCTTCATATGCTGCTCCTGCAAATGATAATGTCGTCCTAGTCTCCCCGAAGGTCCTAGTCCAGACATCTTTTACACCTGCAAGCTCTAAGACTATTCTAGCATTCTCTCCAGCTACTATTCCTAATCCTCTAGGACCTGGTAGGAGCTGCATAGTTACGCTACCCCACTTCCCCTCAACCTTAGTTGGTAAACTATGCTCAGTACCGCATGAGCACTCCCAGCTCCCACATCCTCTTACAACTGGGATAAGATTCATCTTCGCATTTCTAATAGCTTTCTCGATTGCTGAGACAACATGAACAGATTTTCCAACACCTAAACCTACATATCCTTCTCTATTACCTACAACAACTATAGATTTAAACCTACTCCGTTCACCTGCATCCGTCTGCTTCTGAACAAGTTTTATATCGATAACCTCTTGCTCTAATCCTGGTAGAAGAGCATCTACGATCTCGGGCTCAGTAATCTTCCAATGATTTGCAAAGATCTCATCTATAGATGTTATCTGTCCTTGAGCTACCATCCTACCTATCTTTGTTCTAGGAACCCATTCACTAGAACCGCTCACGATACATCTACCTCTTTGAGTATCTTCTCCTTAATCTCTGTAAAATGCTCAGTAAATCTCCTATAAACTTCTTCTAAAGATTTAGAGAATTGAATCGTCTTGACGTTTTCATTCTTGATCATCTGATAATATTGTTCTATGTGTTCTCCCTTTATCCTCTCATCCTCTGGCAGTTTCTCTTCACTTACTGGCACCTCCACCCCTGCATCTATAACTCCTTTAACAACAGCAAAGATTCTTGAACCTTTAATCGGTGTATATAACCCAATATCTACTATCGCTTTCTCGATGTTCTTCTTCTTTGCAAGTACTCCGGTGAGCAAGCCTGTTAAGTAAGCTGCTGAAAGATTCTTTGTACCTGCTCTCCAACCATACTTTAACAAATGTTTAGAGGTTACAGTCAGCAAAGTTTCATCTCCTCCTGCTTTAGACTTTACTATCTGAACTTGTATGTATCTATTACTCTTCCTAATCACTAGTCTAGGTAGACCTGACTTAACTAATTTTAATCTAGCTCTATAATCCGTAAGTCCTTCTCTCCTCCTCCTAGGAGGAACCCTCTTCAAAGTCTTTAAACGACTCATAAGATCGTCCTCCTAATCAGCTTATTAGATTCTAGATATGTTAACATATCTCTAACTGATTTGAATGCTCCAGCTTTAACCATTCCATAGATCTTCCTATAGGTGGAGCGCTCAATCAATCTCTTATCTCTCAATTCTTTCAATTTCTTTTTCTGAGCTCTAACTTTTAGTATCCACCTCTCCTTCCTCGTTACTATACTGTACTTCTCACCCTTCCTACTACCGCTTCCTCTACCTCTACCCTTCTCTTCTCTCTCCCTTGCCCTCACTCTACTTACACCTTTTTCATGAACTTTGTAGATAACGCCGTCTTCGATCAGCTTCCTCACATCTTCTCTCGTTATCGCTTCAGCTACCTCATCTAACCTCTCTAAATCAAATCTAACTCTACTTACTCCACACTTCATTAAATCAGCTGCAATCCTCTTTTGGAATTCAAGTTTGGCCGGCATCTTTCTCCACCTCTCCACCTTCTTCTTTCTTTTCTTCTATTTCTTCTGGTCGAATTATCTCCGGCTTCTCAACCTCTGGCGTCGGTATAGCTATAGGATTCAATACTTTTAGACCTTTCTTCTCAGCCTCCTGCATTATCTTGATCTTCTTCATCTTTCCAACCGACCCAGCTATTCTTACAGCATGAACTTCTGGGTTAAGATCTTCTAATTCTTCAATTCTATGTACTAACACTTCTTTTAGACCGCTTGGATGAAGGTCTCTGTAAGCTTTGGGAGTTCTATATCCAACCTTTACGAGTTGGGGGGCGCCACTTTTTTGAAGCCTCATCTTACTATCTTTTCCTCTCGGCTTTCTCCAGTTAGGCTTTAGCCTAACATATCTCCAACTCTCTTGCCGGACAAAATCTGGACGCTTATTCTTCATCTCTCTTATCCTTTTTGGGATCTCGACTGGGCTCACTCCATACCCACCCTCTTCTCAAATAAGTAGATCCCATCTAAAAATTTCCTCAAGTCTTTCCTCGTAATCTTTGTAGCCATCTCTATATTAGCCGCAGTCTGACCTACTGCCTGCTTATCTATACCTGTGATTATAATATCTTCTCCTTGTACTTTGACTCTTGTTCCCCGACCTACTATCTTTGCCTTTCTAGCATATCTCTCACCAATAAAATTCTCTATAATTACTGTATCACCATGGATCTTAACGTTTATTGGGAAGTGGGTTGAGACTATCTTGAGCTTATACGTATATCCTTGAGATACGCCTGTAAACATGTTCTTTAAGATCGACTTAATTGTGCCGAGCATTGATTTCGCTCTTCTACCTCTCCCCCAGTACTTGACACGTAGTTTTCCTTCTTCAAGCTCAATACTCGCTCTAGTATGAGAGAGATCATTCACTAGTTCTCCAAGCTTTCCCTTAACCTTAATCAAAGCTGGAGGAGATACTTCAACCTGAACTCCTTCTGGGATTACTATTTCTTCTTCTATTAACGGCATGTTCTCAACCTCTCAGTAAACATATCCTAAAAGCTTACCTCCAATATTCATCTTCTTAGCTTCATGATGTGATAATATTCCTTTATTTGTTGAGATTATTAAGATTCCGATATCTCTACTTGGTAGATACCTCTTCTCCCATTCATCGTAATCATTCTTTTTAACATCGTATCTAGGTCTGATAGGGGATGCACGATTGATCCTACCTAGTAGCTGTATCTTAAACTTTCCACCTCTTCCATCTTCAATATACTCAAATGCACCTATGTATCCATGTCTCTGGAGGACTCTAAGTATGTTGGCTATAAGTTTACTTGCTGGGTAGATACACTCTCTATTCCTAACCATCTCATTATTCTGTAAAGTTGTGAACAGTCCTGAAACTAGGTCTCTACTCATCCCTCTACTCTAAGTCAGCAGAGTATGTAACCATCTAATTAATTATTCGTTTATAAATAATAGACTAAAATCTTCTCTATCGTTAGTTTCCTAATATCAATCTTAAAATACTAGTTTACTCGTAGACCTTGAAGCCTAAGCTTGGAGCCAGCTCATTAAAACATCTTCTACAGATGTATAGCTTGTATTTTCTAATGACCCCGACCGTCGTCCCGCACCTCTTACACTTAACAACACCTTTACCGAACTTCCTATCCTTCGGCAACTTATGCTTCACTTACTCTAATCCTCCTCTAACATTAATTCAAATAGAGAAGATACCATCTATTATTTAAGTTAATTCATCTATCTTCGAGGAAAATCTACATAATCTCTACATCCTTTATCTTTCTTATCAACTACTGAAACTTGTAAAAATTAGCAAATATAATATATGGGGGGTACCTTAATTTTTGTGGCTAGAAGATAAATGATGCCTCCATGTGAGATGATGGGGAAGAGTTTTCTACCCGCTATAAGAGGATTAATTGTTCATGAACTCCGTTCTCACGGTTATAGTCAGTTGAAGATAGCTGACTACTTAGGTTTATCACAGTCTGCTGTCAGCCAGATACTCTCCAAGCCTAAGAATAAATACTTTAAGATCCTCCTCGATATGGGGTTAAGCTTAGATGAACTAGCAACGTTAGTTAAATTGATAGTTAAAGATGTTTCACACGACCAGGTTAGAGCTACCTTAACCTTATACTCTTTCTGGTTAGATGCTCTATCTAGAGGAGTATTCTGCAATTATCATAGAAAACTCTATCCTCAACTTTCTACATGCGAGATCTGTTTATCGAAGAAGATAAAGATAGAAGATACTGAAAGATCTGAGATATTGAATAGATTGGAGAAAGCTGTAAAAATAATCGAGGAAGCGAGGTACTTCATAAACATAATGCCTCAAGTAGCTGTGAATATTGTTGAATCAATTAAAGATGCTAAGACTGTTGATGATATTGCAGGTATACCTGGGAGGATAGTGGTATTAAGAGATAGACCGAAAGCAGTAAGTAGACCGGAGTTCGGAGGATCTAAACATCTAGCAAAAGTACTCCTCGAGGTAAAAAAATATGCTCCCAGAATAAACTCTGTAATTAATCTAAAGCTTGATGATACACTAGAGGTTGCAGTGAAATCTTTAGGGCTAAAATCTTCAGAGACGAAGAAGACCGGTATTGTTGGACAATACAATGAAGAAGTGATCATCAAGTCTATAGCCGCTGAATTTAGAGATATGGGGTATTTAGATGTAGTATTTGATAGAGGTGGATATGGTCTAGAACCTAACACCTACTTATTTGGAGAAGACTCTCTCAAAGTAGTTGGGAAAGCATTAAGAATTGCAGAAAAATATATTGAGCTAAACATTTCTAAATCTTCATAATATATTAAATAATAATCTATAACGGAGTTGATGATGTTCAGCCAATGTAATGTGTGCTCTCTCTATCAAAATCTTTAACTATTTTAGTGTCTTTTCCAATCTTACCAGGTCCAAGCATCTGTAGTTCAGGGTAAACTTCGTATATCGATGTAGAGGCTAGATGGTATGAAATGTGATCTTCTCCGAGGACTTCAGCGATAATCCTTTTAACCAATAATCTTACTTCTTCTTCATCAATATATCCAAGGCTATGAAGATACTCATGTAAAAGTATTACGAATACGTATGAATTTACCTCAGTCCTACTCCTAGAGACTTGGAGCATAGCTTCCAATAAAGCTTCATTCATAATTATGACATTACTTCCTATTTCATGTAGAGCTCCAACATTGTTAGGTAGACTCATCAATACCAGTTCTAGACCTGCTCTATGAAGTCCGAGAGTCCTCTTAACAGTCTTCTTTACAAGCTCGAATATCTCTCCAAATGTCTTAGCTTTTTCAAGCTCTTCTCTAATCTTTTTCGACATCTTACCTAGACATCTTCTTCCAAATATATAGCTGTATCTTAATGGAAATTTTATGAGTTGAAGGTTTCTAAAACATGTTATCACCATTCATCTTTCTTAGAATTCTAAATGTGGCCATCTTGATCATTGAGATGTTAGAAAGTATTACAGCTGAAATCCTCTAGATTTATCATAGTATATCTTCTACGGAGATCTTATGACTCTAAAGCCATGTTTACTATAGATGGTGAAGTAATAGTTATGGCCAGCGGAAATACAATTCTTCAAAATCTTGAGAAGATCGATTTCTTTGTACTCATGTAGTTAAGATACCGTCTCCTTCTTCATCGTGCTTACTATATGATGAGGTTTTATCACCGATATACCTGTAACTCCTCCAATTATCTCTATGAGTACTATATAGTCTGGATTCTCCAAGTCTACTCTTCTACTGATCTTCTCTGCAGTAGCTTTTATTATTTCTTGACTTGAGAGAGATGTATGCCTCTTCTCGATAGTTATCCTAAAAGATGAATCTTCAGGGATCTTCTTTGCTAGTCTCTCAACTGTATTAACTATATCCTCGATCTTTGTTGGAACAGTCTCTTCAATAGGTATAAACCTCAAGAGGCTACCTATCCTCCAAGGTTCTGAAGCGAGTATCTCTCTCACCTTCTCTACTATATAAAATGGATCTAGGCTAGACGATGCCGTGATTAGACCAGAGATCTTCGTCATCTCTACTTCAGCAGAAGGATCACCGAGATACGTTAATAGATCTCTAAGCTCAGATACGGCAACACTCTCTTGCCCTCTGAATGTAGTAACGATCAAATTAATCTTCTTCAAATCTTCACCAAGAAATACTTCGTAGAAGTAAGTTATCAATATATCCTCATACCATCAATCAGAGTACTATATCTTCAGACGTTTTAAAGAAAGAATTAAAATTTTATTCTCAGTCTTCAATTATTATTTAGGAGTCTTATGGAGAAGATGAGGGGTTTCCAGACATTAACCTCTGTTGATAAAGCTCTCAATATTTTAAGAGAAATAGTTAAAGATCTTAAAGAGAAAGAGCTTGAAGAAGTTTCTCTTTTAGATTCCCTTGGAAGAGTTTGCGGTGAAGACATCTTAGCACCTATTGATGTTCCCAACTATAGTCGTAGTGCAGTAGATGGATATGCAGTAATTGCTGAAGATACTATTGGAGCTTCTCCATTAAACCCAATAGAGTTAAGAGTAGTAGGTACATCTAGAGCTGGAGATCTTGAAGGTCGCTTGAGAATAGATAGAGGTGAAGCGGTTGAGGTCACGACTGGCGCACCTCTACCTCTTAATGCAAATGCAGTTGTAATGATTGAAGATACTAAAGAAGTTGGAAAAGGTGTTATAGAAGTATATAGACCTGTACACCCCTCTCAGAATGTATCTAGAAAAGGTGAAGACTTTAAGCTTGGAGAGATAGTTATAAGTAAAGGAACAAAGATCAAGCCTTGGCATATAGGAGCTCTCGCATCTCTTAACATAAGTAGGATCAAAGTATTCTCTAAACCGAGAGTAGGAGTATTGTCTACAGGAGATGAACTTATCGAGCTAGGATCAGAGCTTGAACCAGGTAAAATAGTAAATAGCTCTAAACCAATGCTCATAAGCTTAATAGCTTCTCTAGGTGGTGAGCCAGTAGATCTCGGTAATGTTGAAGATGATGTAAGATTGATAAAGAGTAAGATCTTAAGTGGATTAAACTTGTGTGATGCTTTGATAGTTACAGGTGGAACGAGTGTGGGTAAGAGTGATCTGGTGCCGATAGTAATAAGAGAGTTTGGAAGAGTGCTCGTACATGGTTTAGCGATTAGACCGGGTAGACCTACAGGATTTGGACTAGTAAATGGTAAACTCGTATTTATGCTCTCAGGCTTCCCAGTTGCAGCACTCGTTGGCTTCAATCTTCTCGTGAAACCTGTTATAGAAGCATTATTGAGGACCTCTACAGATCCTTCTCCAAAGATTATCGGGAAGTTAACAAGGAGAACACCATCACCATCAGGTACGAGAAGCTTTGTCAGAGTTAGAGTAATCAAGTCTAGAG
>JANXDW010000033.1 GCA_025058515.1 Aigarchaeota archaeon | reverse complement strand
ATGTATATTGGATGAGAATAGGCTTCGTGGTCACTATAGACCGATTGAGCTAAGGATAAGGCTTTACGAAGAGGTTCAAAAATTGAGAAAGCAAGGATTGAGCTACCATCAAATAATTAATGAGGTAGAGAGGAGGTATGGTGAGAGGTTAAGTAGGTCGATGATATCTTATTGGGTTAGGAGGTTGCATTCACCGTATAATGGGCGGAGGATACCGTCGATAGAGTTCCTTAAACCTTCAAAAGAACTTGCATACATTATAGGGACAGTGCTAGGTGATGGTTATGTAACGAAGAATAAGAAGAAGAAAGGATACAATGAGGTCTATATAGAGCTTCGAGTTAAGGATCTGGAGTTTGCCGAGGAGTTCTCGAGGTGCCTCGGGCTTGTGCTGGGTAGACCGCCACCAAAGCCGAGGAATATCGAAAGCCGGAGAAGACATCGTGTCTCGGTGAAGGATAAGACGTTGTTCGAGCTGCTGCACGATAAGGATTTAGAGAAGATAAGACCGTTCGTCGAGCACTGTGATGAGTGTAGGTCAGCGTTCCTGAGAGGATTCTTCGACTCAGAAGGATGCATTAGCGAAAATGGTCAGTTAACAGCATATAATTCTAACCTTGAGCTGCTGAAGTACGTGATGCGTCTTCTGGCAGACCTAGAGATAGAGACGACCGGGCCACATTTAAAGACTAGGAGAGGGACGTTAATGAAATGTCCAAGGACAGGAAAGATCTACAAGAGGAAGAGAGACACATACATGATCTACGTGAAGAAAAGGAGTTTTCCAACATTCTACCTGAAGGTCGGCTTTACAATAACTAGAAAACAGAAGAGGCTCGAAGAACACCTCAACCCCCTCCAAATTTTCCAATATATAAACCATTAGAAAAGATTAAATATTAATTGCACAACCAGTATATAAATTTACTTATACGCGGCGGGCGGGATTTGAACCCGCGCGGCCCATAGGGCCAGTGGCTTAGCAGGCCACCCCCCTACCTGGCTAGGGAACCGCCGCATCAACCTTCTAAAATTTCTCTCTATCTCATTTTATCTAGTTATACTATATTTAACTCTTCCTTAAATCTTCTTCTAGTTATGTATTTTCATTGTTAGATTATTATTTTGAATGGTTTAAAGAGATCAGTTTAAGAAGTATTGCTAGATCGCTGAGGTGTTCAGATAATCTCATGGTTAAGGTCTATAGCTGTTGGAAGAGGGATAATCATACTTTCATGTCTCCTCGATCTACTCAACTAATCTTCTTAATTCTTCAGGTTTGAATACGCCTTTCTCAGTAACTATGTAGGAAACTAGTTCAGGTGGAGTAATATCGAATGCAGGGTTGACTACCTCTACACCTCTTGGAGCTATCCTAACTCCATCAATATAGAGAACTTCATCAACATCTCTCTCTTCTATTACTACTTCATCTGGATTGTGGTTTAGATCTATACTTGAAGAAGGTGCAGCTACTATAAACGGTATTCCATAGTATTTGGCAGTTATAGCATGGCTTAAAGTACCTATCTTATTTATTACGTGGCCTGTCTTAGCAAGAATTCTATCTGCTCCAACTATGACTTTACTGATCTCCTTCTTCTGCATTAAGAATGCGGACATATTGTCTGTAATCAATTTCACTGGTATATTTTCTCTGATAAGCTCCCAAGTTGTAAGCTTAGCTCCCTGAAGTCTCGGTCTCGTCTCAGAAGCATACACTATTATCCTCTTACCTTGACTGTACGCTGTCTTAATAACTCCTAAAGCTGTGCCGTGACCAACTGTTGCAAGAGCACCTGCATTACAGTGAGTTAATATCTTATCTCCATCTTCTATCAACCTTGAACCAATCTCTCCAATCTTCTTATTTATCTCGATATCTTCTTCAGCCATCCTCAAAGCTTCATTCAATACATTTATCTTCAGTTTCTCTCCAGATGGAGATTCTCTAGCGATCTTCATTATCCTATCAACTGCCCAGAATAGATTTACAGCTGTAGGTCTTGTAGATCTTATTATTTCCCCAGCTTTTTCTAGTCTATTTATTAACATCTCTTTATTGTTGGATTTCATGTTTACTACTGCTAAAGCCATGCCCATCGCTGCGGCAACACCTATCGCAGGAGCACCTCTAATAGCCATCTTCTTAATCGCATTAGCCATCTCTTTATAGCTTCTTATCTTTATGTACTTGATTCTATACGGTATGAGACGTTGATCGATTATCACAACCGAACCCTTATCCCACCAGATAGTCCTAAACTCCTTCTTCATAATCGCTCTACTCTAACTATGACATAACATCTAAGAAATAACTTTTACACTTGTAAACGCTTTAATAAACATGGCAAAAGATTCTCATATTCTTTTCTAGATAAGTTTACATATCTCGGAGGTTCAACTCAACTACTTTATTTTTCTTGATCGATTCGAGGATAGATTCTGCGATTGCTACAGCTTTTGCTCCATCAACCTCATCTGGAAAAGGCTTTACCTTATTCTTTATACTTTCAACAAAATACTCTAACTCTACTTTCAACGGTTCTTCATACTTTATTATAGGCTCTAATACTATATCTGCTTTCTCAAGTATTATCTGCTGAGTCAAGAACTGTATCGTGATCACTCCTTCCGCCCCTGTAATATACATCTCTCTCTTCTTTCTAGGTGTTAACCAGTTTGCCTCTATGAATGCTGTCCCTCTTTTAAATGATAGTATAGCTTGAACATGGTCTTCTAGTCTGATATGCTTCTGTTTACCACCTTTCGCATAAACAGATAAAGGATCATCACGGAAGATGTACCTCGCTAGATCTATATCATGTATCGATGTATCTTTAACTACGCCAACATCTCCAACTCTCTCAGGCCACTGCCCTATCCTCCTACTATGAGTCATGATTATATCTCCAACCTCTCCACTATCAAGTAGTTCTCTCGCCTTTCTCACAGCTGGATTAAACCGCTCTATAAAACCAGTCATAACTATCTTACCACTAGATTTAACAGCGTCAATCACTTTCAAGCAATCTTCTAGATTTGAAGCTAATGGCTTCTCAACAAATACATTTACACCTGCTTGGAGAGATTTTATTGTTAGCTCTGCATGGCTTATTGATGGAGTACAGATCGAGACTGCGTGGAGATCATATTTCTCAAGTACCTCATCAATACTAGTGTGATAGTTCTTAACTTTGTATTTTAATGCTACTTGTTTCGCTCTTTCATAATCGATATCGCAGACAGCTTCAACCTCTACATTGGGTATCTCTGAAAATACTCTTACGTGATTTCTCCCCCAGAAGCCTACACCGATAACCCCGATCTTTATAACTTCCAAAGAAATACGCACCTCATCTAAACCCGATATAATATCCTAGTACTTTAATTTAGGGGTCGGTCTCTAAGCATTAATCTATAGAACCATATCTTCGTTAATTTGTACCATCCATAGATCCATGAAGCGAGTACGGTCACTCCTATAAAGACTCTAACCAATCCCAGAACACTATCTCCATCTGCATATTCTATTGCAGGGAATAATGTGTATGCGAGTATAAATGTTACAAGTATGAATCCTATCCAGACGATCGTTAGTAGGATAATCATCATAATGGTGTTTCTCGCTAGAGACAACCTTGTTCACCTCATGAATAATATATTCGTCAAAACTGCGAGGAATGCAGAATAAAACGATAGTATGCTCATCGATCTCACTAAGTTATCTTCTCTAACCTTAATCTTAGATGATAGCATTCTAACCAACGTTATAGGTGCTTCACGGTCTAAACTTGCTGTAATCAAATTGTCTTGAATAGTAATTGGTCTAGAGTTATACTGCTTAGCAGACCTTAATCCACGCATAGAAAATATAATGTACATCTCATTCATGATATGAGGCAAGAGGGCAATTACTGCAACCACCTCCATTCTACCAATTATTGCAGTAGAAGCCATAACTGCTCCGATAAATAAGCTTCCCGAGTTACCTGCAAATATTCTTGAAGGATACTTGTTGTAGATGGCGAATGCTGTTAGTGTAGCTAACATGATTGTAGATATTATTAGAGGGTATTCTGATTGATGAATGATCGATACGATAAGTATGGCTGTAAAGAAAGCTATAGATGTAAAAGATATTGAACCATTTAGGACATCTATACTATTGACTGCATTGCATACAATTGGGAAGCTTGCTAAAACAAGAACTGGATAGATCTTCGTCAATCTAGTAGCACCTATAAATGGTAGTTCTGGTCGAGGTGAATATGAAGAGAGCAATAGGATAGGAATAGCTGAAGAAAGAAGTAGAATAGGTTTAACTCTAGGATCAATCTCTCCCCTAATATCTTCAATTAAACCTATGGTCCACGCAATAAATGAAGCAGAGATCAATGCAAGTATATTTAAAGAGAGTTCTTCTAAGAGAATGTATGCTCCTAAGCTGGAGAAAACTCCTATTATCAAGATTAATCCACCGGTCTTAGGTATGATCGGTTTATCGATTTTATGGATATCTACTCCTACAAGGTTTATCTTTCTTCCAAGTTTAATGAAGAAAGGGGTAAGGATCATAACAGAGAGAAAGGCAATCACGAAGACTAATATGTAAATGAACATCTCTAATCTGAAAACCATTTTTGATCAGTCTTATTTTAAAGTATTGTTATTCTAATATCTTAGAGAATCGATTCTAATAATTCTAAACATGGTATAAACTGTTTTCTCGATGAAAGATTCTAACATAGAAAAACATTATAATAAAAATCTATCTAGATCTATGAGGATGAAGGTCTGGCTCGACATCCTAACCCCAAAACAACTTTTTTACTTTACGTCTATTGCTAAGATATTGAAGAAGGCGGGATGGGAAGTCTTTCTATCAGCTAGAAGATATGATGAGCTGGATAACTTAATTAGAGAGTTTTTCAGAGATTGGGAGATAGAGATAGTTGGTAGATTCGGTGGATACTCTTTAGATGAGAAGCTTAAAGCAAGTATTGAGAGACTTGGTCTCTTAATTAATAGTGTACCCCTTAAGGAGATAGAGCTAGTAGCTTCAAGTGGGTCTATAGAAGCATGTAGGATAGCTTATGGTCTCCAGATACCTCATATACTAGCTTCAGACTCTCCTCACTCTCCGGTAAACCCTCTAACTGCACCAATCTCAAAACTAGTCATAACGCCGTGGATCATCGATAGAAGTGAATGGGCAAAGTATGGAGTTAAGTCTTCTAAAATTAAGAAGTACCGAGTTCTCGACCCATGCTTTTGGCTTAAAGACTTTAAACCTGATAAGACTATTTTAGAAAACTTAGGAGTAGACAGTGAGTACGTCTTGATTAGACTCCCAGAATCTGCAGCTTCTTATCTTAGAATCGATGATAACGAATACGTAAAGATGATTACGAGGCTCTTAGATGTTGCTAGAAGACACGAGTTTAAAGTTCTGGTTATGGCTAGATATAGAGAGCAGATAGAGGTAGTAGAAAATATTCTAAAAAATAAGAATGCCATATTAATTGATAAGCCGGTCATTGGAAGCAACATAATATATTATTCTAAAGTATTTGTTGGTGGTGGAGGTACTATGACGCAGGAAGCCGCACTACTAGGCAGACCATGCATCTCGATCTATCCTGGACAGCAGCCGTCAATACATAACTTCCTATCTAGAATAGGGTTGATAAGACATTGCAGCAAGATTGAAGATTCTTTCAAGCTTCTTGAGAGATTCTTAAAGGATATCGATAGAGTTTCTAAAACAGTTTATGAAAAGTCTAGAAGATTCTGGAAGGCGATGGAGGATCCTGAGGAGAAGATATTGCGATGGTTTAAAGAAGCTGTTTCTAAGTAATCATTTTTCTTAAGGCTTCTAGTTCTCTTACCGCTTTCTCCGAGTTTTTGAGGATGGTCTTATAGTTATCTTCTACTTGTGTAGTGAATATTTTTCTACCTATGCTTCCCGTTAGATATTTATGGGTCTGAGCCCAGAGATCCTCAACAGACCGCTCTATAATCTTAGAAGTCTGGACTAATGAATCTACTATATCTACAATCTCTGGATTAGCTTTCTTTAAATCCAATGATATGCTTGTTATCCTACTGATACGTTTAGAAACATCGCTCCTCACTTCAAGCAGCCTCGGTCTAACATATCCTTTATCAAAAATCTTTCTACTATCTATAAGATCTCCAATAACTCTACACGATCCAATCAACCCTTCTACTTCTTCAATAAGCTTTCTAGCTTTTTCTCCATAATCTTTCAGTAGAGGCTTAACTGCTGGTCTTAAAGAATATGTCAAGATCCCTATAATGAGTATAATTATAGATGCTCCTAGCATGTATTGGATGAAAGAGAAGACGCTAGGGATACGTTTAACCATTATCTCGAAATTCTTTAAATCTTCTGTTAGAGGAGAAACTATCCCCAAGGTGAATGTTAAGAGTGTCTTCTCCGGGTAAACTCTCTTTATCTCTATAGGTTCAGGATCAGATGAGGTATACTCCATAGAAGGTAGAATTATGCTTACTCTGAAGTCTGGAGTGCTTAGATTGAAAGGTAGACGGGGATAAATAGTTATGCGGTCTTCACCTATTTTATAGAGAGTATTCTCTGGAGGATTGAACTTAATTATAACTGTTTGACTCTCACCTACGTTGAGATCCCCTCCAAAAGATATGTGTAGTCTTCCAAGACTCTCATCGTAGCTATTTGAAAGTTTCCTCAATAAATCTTTTGTCTCGATAAGCTTTGAACCATTCGGAAGAATGAAGTCAAACCCTCCTAGAGTTTTCCCATCTCTTAAATTGAGCTTGATAGTGTATTCAGCTTGATTCGATGATAGGTCTAGATGAAGATAGATTGTAAGAGGCTTAATCAGACTAATCTCTCCTACTTTGAATTCTACTTTTAGATTATTGACCTTAGAAGTATCTATAGAGAGTTCTCCTAGAGCTGATATACCATCTTCTCTAATCTTTATAGTCTCTGGGGAGATCTTGTCAATAATCGAACCATTCGGTAAAACTATTCTTAGATTTATCTTCTTTAAGTCTTCTCTCGTTAATGGATTTAAAGAGAAGTCTAGCATGAAGGTTTCAGTTCCACTTCTCTTCAACAAGTCTCCGAAGACCGTTATCAACTTAATGTTTTTAGATGGATGGTCGGATGATACTCTAAGCCAGAATATCTCACTCTCTAATCTCATCTCTACTTTAGCGTTAGGCGAATAATAATCTACGAGATTTTGTAAGTATTCTCGAGGAAATCCTATTTCGGCAACTCCTTCACCTACTGGAAGACTATCTACCACGTAGACGAAGCCATATCTATCGATTTCTATAATTCTCTCTGCAACTTCTTCACCGTAAACTGAGTTAAGAGAGAACATAGAAGAGATGAAGACCATTATAAAGATCATGGCGATTATTATCTTATTCAAGTCTCTCCCCAGCTACCAACTACTAATCATTATTTAAAGCCTTTCACAGAAGAGAGAAAAATATCAATAGCTTTTCCATTCTTTAGAACTGTAGAACGGTCTTCAAAGATTTAAACCTTAATACAATACATTGAACTACAATAGATATCTAATCAATCCAACATCATCTTGAAAAGATGAGAAAAATATTTAGAGGTATGCTCCGGCCGGGATTTGAACCCGGGTCCCTGGCTCGAAAGGCCATTGTACGGCTTCATATAGCCTGTATACTTGTCCGGGCTATACTACCGGAGCACGATCTACCTATTCTAGTATTATCTTAAGGGGATATTTTATACTTAGCTCTATCTCAGAGTCTTTCTTATTAGGTCTTTTCCATCAAGTTTTAAAATG
>JANXDW010000018.1 GCA_025058515.1 Aigarchaeota archaeon | reverse complement strand
GATGGACCGGATTCTAGTATCCTCCTAGCCTTCAATATCTTAAACTGTAGATTTACTGCCTCAACAATCTTTCCCTCTATTAGATAGTTGTAGAGTTTTAGAACAACTTCTGGATAAATGTTTGAGAGACCTGAGACGCATCCATCTGCTCCAGCTATGATCGCAGGCAACATTAAAGCCTCGGTGCCTATAAGAAACTTAAAATTAGGATTCTTGCTCTTTGCAGAGTACATGTAATCGTAAGACTTGATTATGTCGTTCCCACTATCCTTCATACCTGAGACACCTACATCTATAGTCTTCTCAAGTAATGTTGTGGAGACACTGTATCCTATTCTTGAGGGGATGTTGTATATGAAGACAGGTATGTTTAGATGGGAGACTAGTTCTTTGAAGAATCGGGTTATAGACTCGTCATCGTATTGGTAGTAGAAAGGTGGGGTAGATGCGACGGCGTCCGCTCCTGAATCTTCAGCATGTCTCGCCAACTCTAAACTATACTCTAAATTAGTTGAACCGACTTGAACAATTACATCTAGAGGTCTACTGATAGAGTCTATCACTAGTTCTAGAACCTTCTTCCTCTCCTCTATTGTTAACGCTGGTCCTAGACCAAAGGTACCGCATACGAATAGACCATTAATATTATTATTGGTGAGGAATTCAACTAGATTTCTAATACCTTCTTTATAGATGGAGCCATCGACTGTGAAAGGGGTGATCATCGGACATACTACTCCTTTAAACTTCAACCTATCCATCAACCGGTAATCTATTGAGAGAAGATGTATAAAGGCTTATTTCCTATAAGAGGAGCTCATCTTTACTAATGGGAGTCGAATCCTAGAGATAGTTAATTACAATATCCTTGCGAATAGCTGTAAAGAGAGAGTATATTTAATCTAACCTAAATATTGCTGAGATGTTTTATAGCTGAATCCTAGATGGTGTATATCTGGAGGTTTAAGAAGTTTCCAGAATCGGCAACCAATCCAAGATATATGCGAATACTATTATACCTTAAGGTTAATGGTCCTAAGTCTTCTAAAGAATTGGCTAAGATATTTAACCTTAAACCAGAAAGTATGAGGAGGGTCCTCCAACATTTAAGAAAACTTGGATTAGTAGAAGTAGTATTAATACCTAGAGAGAGTCTCGAATATTTTAATGAGAGTGGTAGAAACGAAGCGTGAACCATCTTTCCAAAAGACGATATCTTCTTAAAGGTTATATCTACGGAGCATGATAACATTATTGGCGGCGGCAGGTAGGGCTGGGGAGCTAGCCCTTCCCTGTAACCTGAAATGGGCTAAATGCAGGGGCCAGAGAACCTGAAAGAGCGTAGGAGGAGTAGAAGTACAGTGCATAAGAGATGGATGAATATGCGTCCACGTGGAGCTCCGTAAGAAGCTGTCCTACCCGTAGGGGTGGGCTCCAGCTTCTGAACACGTTGAACCGTGTTAGGCCCGGGAGGGAGCAGCACTAAGACGTGGCGGGGCTGCTGCGTGGTAACGTATAAGACATCTTCTTATGCATCGAGGCTTCTACTCTCCTATCATCTTTCAGGGGCTGCCGCCGCCTTTACATCTTTACTTAAGCTTGCTGAGAATCTTCTTCTGACGTAGCGTGATAGTTGCTGATGAGAGTAAGATTATTGTCGCGATTATAGTTGTAGCTATGACCATGGGCTTACTGAAGATCTGATTAAGGCTTTCTTTAAACAATTCTAATATCTTCTGGAGAACTGCGTTTATCTCTACTATGTACTCGCTGAAGTGCGGTATGTATAAAAGTATCTGTACTCCTTTAGAAGAGATTATGAATACGTATGCTGGACGGTCATATGCTCCTGAAGCTAGATCTAGTAGACTTGATGCCAAGATTGCTTCTTCACCATTTACAGTTAGATTGAAATTCATGATATTCTGCAAGTCTACTATTTCAGGAGATATCTCGATTATGAAGAGCTTACCTGGAAAGTTATCTGGAGCTTTAAGTCTAACCTTAACTCTATTTCTCTCTACTTGGATTACGTGAGCTTCTATTTTCTGATCTACTGTAAGAACCTCGTGTTTCTCTGAAGATATCTTGAAGAATGCGCCTACGATGCTTTGATTATGCTCAATCGATACTTGAGCTACACTCTTAGACTCATTCTTTCCCAAGAGTAGCTCTTTACTAATAGATATAGTCGTCTTATTTCCAATAGAGATAACTCTCTCCCTAACTATGAGGATCGTCCCGTTCCCGTAATCTACCACATGTTCAACACGTTCTACGACCACCCTATATGTTCCATTCCTCTTCTCTAACCCTACCTCTACTTCACCTCTGGTCTTATTCTTAAATTCTTGAGGTAAGGTTGTGAAAGTCGGTCTAGTCTCTACGATTGTGTGGGGTGGCGTCGGCAAAGTTTTTACGGTCTCAATATTTCTTCTTGTTTCTTCTTCAACTGTCTGAGTTATAGTAGTTGTGATCTTTTCTCCAACTATATCCTCGACCTGATTTATTAAACTTCTAATCTTCTCCAAGATAGAATATACTCCATGAATATTTTTATTCATCATTTCCTGAGCCTTATTCAACAAGTCTTCCAACTGTTTAAGCAAATCTCTAAGCGATTTATCGTAAGCTCCTTGCTCAACTAAAGATTTTAGATGCTTATACTTATTCTCTAAATGTTTAAGCTCATTGTTAAGTTCTTCTTCAACCCCTATCGGCCCTCCTCCAACCAATCCTTGTATAGATCTGATAACTATCTGAGCTCTTGTTTTAGCGTACATTAAGACTGAGAAAGCTTTATTGTAATCTCCATCTCTATAAAGCTCTAATGCTTCATCGTATTTTGAGGAAGCGGTCTCCAAGATCTCTCTATAGATCTGGATGTTTATACCGATATCTCCTGCTTGCTCAATCAACTCCTCTGCATATTCAATCATTTCTTTAACTTCTTTCAGCAAACTTTCCACTCTTATCTTCAACCCCTCATTAGGTGCCTCCACTATACCTACACTAACATCATTATCGGTTGCAGTAACTAACCCCGTAGACATCAATAGTAAAAGCGATAATATCAAAGCCGGAGACTTCATCGCAACCTTGATTAAAAATATTAAAAACAACTTAATAATTTTTCTTTCTCGATTTTTCTCGAAGATTACATTCATCATCACTAATTAAGTTTTATCTATAACGATAATTCTCATCTTAGAATTTTTAAATAGGTCTACAGAAAATCTGAGAGAAATATATGAGGGAGTACTCCTCAATCTCTAGAGGATTGAAGAATAAAGAGAACATAGATGGAGTAGAAGTTTACAATCTTTTAAAGAATCCACTGAGAAGAGAGATACTTACTCTACTCTATACTCGTGGAGAGATGAGTGCTACCCAGCTTAAGCTACTACTAAGCATAAGCTATGGAACATTATATTATCATCTAGAGTTCTTGAAGCCTTTGATAAATCAAGTTAGAAGAGGTAGGTATGTACTAAATGAGAAAGGCTTACTCGTAGTAGAGAAGATGATGAGAGATGTAGGAGCTGAGCCTAAACCTAAACATCCAACAGCTATTACTAGATTCCTATCTGTGGCCCCATTGATGGAGAGGATAGCCTTCAACCCCTTAAGATACTCAGCATTAAGTATACCGATCATAGCTGCCTACCTAATATTAACATACCTCATGCCTATCAAGACAGTAATCCTTCATATCTCTTTCAATCCTTCTGGAGGAAACATATTAAACTCTATCATAAGCATGGGGATAGTACTTGGATACGTTCTACTCTCTGGGGAGATACTTTCACCTTATAGTGGAGGATTTGGTGGATTAATAATCTCAACTATCATCTCCTACATACCTATAGACTTATACCTTCTACTACTTCTACTCTTTCAATACTTTAATATTCAGATCAGCTCTATAGTTTTATTACTTCAATCAATATTTGTAGTAACACATATAATTCAATTGATAATGATTGCATCAGGGCTCACCCATTCGAGAGGAATAGGGTGGGAGAAGAGTTTACCCTCCTCTCTCCTCCTCTCATACATCAGTATGCTTACCATATACTATAATTTAATGTAAAAATCTATAAAATCTTAAACTACCATTATCTCTAGATGGTGATGTATGTTAACCGACCAAGAGATTAGTAGAATTAAGAGAGAAGCAGACTTATTCAAAGATATCGATGTCTTTAACTATGTTAATGAGATGATGCCTTGGCTTAGGCCCGTCAACCACTGTATAAAACGGTTCTCTGAGATAATGAATAGAAATGAGATAACATATGCTCTAATCGGTGAATATGCTTTAAACTTCTATTCTATACCTTACTGGTCCAGTGAGATAACATACTCTATCAGAAACTTAGACTTAAGAGTTCTCGCAGATAATTTAGAGAAACTAGGATTCAGAAGACTCTCATATAGTGGAAGTTATATTAAATTGCTCGACCTTCAAGTGAATCTTTTCTTAAGCGTTTATAGAGAACCTGAGCCTTTAAGATGGGATGATGAGATGTCTAAGAAGTTAGTGAATACGAATATAAATGTAAAGATACTGTCCCCAGAAGATTATTCAATCTCTCTAATAATTAAGAATGGCTATAAAGGAGTTGAGTTGGCTGCAAAAACACTCTACCTAAATCTATCTATGATTGATAAAGACTATCTTATCAAGAGAGCTAAAGAATATGATGTACTTGAAGAAGTATCAAGATTATTAGAGAAACTTTTTTAACGTAATGTTAAGATACTGATCTTCTCTATTCCATTACCAAATAATTTATTCAGCTTCTCAACGAACTCTTCTATTCCAGGATTCGTTTTAACCGTTAATATTAAGTCGAAGCAACCGTAGACTTCTTCAATATGCTCGACTTCACTCCACCTAGACACTTCTTCGATAAAACTATCAATTGAAAGACTTGGCCCGCTCTTTAATAGAACGTATGCACGTTCAAGACCAAAGAATTTCTCTAATTTTTTTCTAGCGGTAGGCGATAAGTACTCTGATAGTATATGTTGTAGTCTGGTGATAGGTAGCCTTCCACTCATTCTTGAAGCTTCTGAACCTATACGCTCAGTCAGTTCCTTGATCTTCTCATGGCTAAGATTACATTCTCCTAGTATCTCTTCTATTAATCTCTTACTGATGAACGGGGTAGGCTCATAAAGTATAGAAGTAAAATCATGATGAAGTTTTCCTTTTGGAATATATCCTTCTGGAGCTTTTATAGTCATCGATTGATGAACTCCTGCTCTAATAGTTCTAGCTTCATCGCTTAATGGATGCCTAGCTGGAATCCTTATCCCAGTCAACTTGCTAAAGGTAGAGTATAGATCCTTTAGAGATTCTCGTTTTACTCCAAGCTCTACTCTATGGATATCTATCAAAGGTGCTACTACCTCATAGAGGTCTGCAATACCATTTCTATCACCTATGCCTAGTATACTTACATGTGCTTCATCTACCCCTGCTAGAATAGCTTCAACAGTATTTGCAGATGCATAACCATAATCGTTATGAAAGTGTGCCGAGATCTGAGCAGATACACATCTCTTTAAATCTTTAATGAAATCTCTTACAATGGGTGGAGTCATTAAACCTGAAGTATCTGGCAAGCTTATAATCGTAGCTCCAGCATCTCTCAATACATTGATTGTTTTAACAAGCTCATCTAACCCTTCTTCTAAATATATTCTTGAAGCATCTTCTATTGTAGCTCTAATGTACTTGAACCCTGACTCTTTCGATAACTCTATTGCATCTATTAATCTTCTAGTTAATTCTCCTCGATCTTCTTCTCCGAACTTATACCTTGCGTGGATCTTGCTTAAAGCTATATAGACAGCTATTCCCCACACATCATACTTACTCGCACTCTCTACATCTTCTCTATAAGCTCTACAATGTATTACTGACTCAGCATCATAATCATTTAATAAAGATATGAGCATCTTTAAGTCTTCTGGTGAAGTTCTAGGAGGATAAGCTAAAGTCAACTCGATTCTCCTTATACCTACCTCAAGTAAAGATCTTGCTATCGCTATCTTTCTCGATAACTTCAATAATCTGTAGAGCTCACCTTCTCTCAGTGTAGTATCCAGTAGACAAGTTCTCATATTTTTAATTTTTTATATGTAATGGAGATATAATAGATTTTCTCAAAAGCCGTATTGTAATTGTCGATCTTCATTCTATTATCGTTAAAATAATAATATTTTTCGTAAAAATGTACACGATATTCATTTTTATAAAAAGCACATCCTAAGTTGAATAATTTTTTATCAAAAATGCTCATCGATGGATAATTCTATGATAAAGAGGGAAGATCTTCTAGGTATTTTGTTATTGATCTATTTTTTTCTAAATCCTTATTAACTAGGTGAGAGAAGATATCTTGATGAAAGCTTTCGTTTTAAGCATTATTAGTCCTAGAAGTGGATTGGTTCAAGCTTTGAACGCTGTTAAGAGTTCGAGAATGGTTAAAGAAGCATACTTAATTTATGGAACATATGATTTAATCTGTAAGATAGAGTTTGATAATCTAACTCAAGTAGATAGCTTCTTGGAAGTACTTCAACAGCATGGTCTCCAAGACTCTAATACTCTAATAGTTAAAGAAGGAGGATTAAGCTTTGAGAAAGAGAGAGCTAGCGAGATTGAGAAATGTGCATATATATTTGGAAAGATTAGAAGACCTTCTGTACCAAAGTTCTGGGAGGCTCATCTTAAATCAATAGAACCTGTATTGGAAGCACATGAACTCTACGGATTGTACGATGTAGTGATAGGCGTAAGAGAAGATGTTCGAGCAGACTTCTATAATCAAGTCTTTAAACAATTATGGCTACTGACCGAAGTCAACCTAACCGCAACTCATACTATGTTTACTGTAAAACTATAAGATCTCGTATAGATACTTGAGATTGAACTTAGTATTTGAGCAGCCGTTCTTCAATAGTGGGACTGCTTGAGCTGCTATATCTTCATAAAGATACTTAGATGCAAGCTTGATCTCATCTCCACATGCTACTCCAATTATACCATCATATCCAAACTTCTTTATTATCTGGGGTATACATGAGCCTCCTGGAACAATATATACATCATATCCCTTTTTATCCGCTATAGATGAAGCCAGATTTATCTGACAATCAGATGAACATCTTCTACATCTATAAGTAGGGATATCTGGATTGAATTCTGCCATACATCTATAATCAACATATTTTCTAGCACAATGTGGTAGAAACAGAGCTCTCTTCATACTTCTCTTAAACTTTTCTTGGTAAGCTAGATTCTTAATATATATGTCTAGTAGATCTTCAATTACTTGAAGTATATCAGATAGCTCGAGACACGTTATCTCTGAGAGCTTAAATCTCTCAACCAAGGACCTTAAGATAGCTCCAGCCTTCTTATGGAGATCTCTCGAGTTAACTATCATCATCAATTCCCTAAAGAATCTCTTAGGAAGAACCGTCAAGTCGAAGGTATACTTGTAGGGCATTCAATAAAGACTATATAAAAACAGGTTAAATAATATTATGTTCAATATTATTCAAGGCAAACATTCTAGGATGAAGGTGAGAGGTGATGAAGTTCACTTCCAGAAAAGTAGAAACTACATACTTTGAAAATCCTGGAATGGATAATACAGAAGAAACACTTAATCTAGCATATAGAAGAGCGTCAGAACTAGAGATAAAAGACATAGTAGTTGCATCGACAACAGGTGAAACTGGAGTAAGAGCTTGCCAAATCTTTAAAGGATTCAACATAGTGATTGTTAGACATCACACAGGCTTCAAGAAACCTGGACAACAAGAGATGAAGAAAGAGTATGAAGAAGAGATATTGAGGCTTGGTGGAAAGATACTGACAGCATCTCATGCTCTCTCAGGAATAGAGAGAGGAGTTAGAAATAAGTTGGGTACAATCGGTATGTTGACTATAATTTCTGAAACCTTGAGATTGTTTGGAGAAGGTGTTAAAGTATGTGTAGAGATAACTGTTATGGCTGCTGACGCTGGACTTATACCAGTAGACCGTGAAGTGATAGCGATAGCGGGAACAAGTAGGGGAGCGGATACAGCTCTAGTCATAAAACCATCACACTCAAACGACTTCTTCAACCTAGTCATAAAAGAAATAATAGTTAAACCTAGAGAAAAGTAACTAGACAACATTTTATAGCTAGATGATAATCCGTAATACTCGAGGTGGAGATCGATGGCTAACTTCCAAGTAATCTTCAGCGGTAATGAAGATGAACTATATAAATTCGTGATAACGTGGAAGATGCTTACAGATCTCAAGAAATATGAAGAAAAGAAGAAGGAGATTGAAGAACTCGAGGAGAGGATTAGAGATTTGAGAGAAGAAATTAGTAAGTTGGACGATGCGAGAAGAACACTTCAGAAAGAAGTAAATGATTTAATGGTTAGAAGAGAAGCGTTGAAGAGAGAGTTGATGGGTCAGCATACAACTGATATAAAGCTAAACCCATAAACCATATACGGTTTTCCAGATTATAGTACATCTATGAAAGATGTGTCGTGATGAGATAATATATCGTAACTCTATACCGTAACTCATGATATGTTCTTAGGTGTCCACCGATTTAACAGCATAGAGTTTAAAGTAACCGTTATTGATGAAGCAGACATCGCTATAGCTGCAAATACTGGATTGAGAAGTAGACCTAGAGAAGGGTAAAGGATCCCTGCAGCTACTGGGATAAGTGTTACATTATATCCGAATGCCCAGAAAAGATTTTCTTTAATTTTCTTAAAGACCTTCTTACTCAACATTATCGCTTTTACTACATCTGTAACATCATCTCTAATTAATATGATTCCACCTGCTTCTTTCGCTATATCGGTTCCACTTCCGATAGCTATACCGACATCTGCGGATACAAGTGCTGGAGCATCATTTACACCATCTCCAACCATCGCTACAACTTTTCCCTCACGTCTAAGTTTACTTACAACTTCAGCTTTATCTTTCGGAGAAACCTCTGCAATAACTTTATCGATTCCTAATCTTCTACCTATTGCACGAGCAGTACGTTCATTATCTCCTGTAAGCATTATCACCTCTATCCCCATAGATTTGAGGTAATTGATAGCTGGAAGAGCGTTCTCTTTAATAGAATCCATCAAGGCTATTATCCCAATAACCCTATCGTTTAATGCTACTAAAACTGTTGTCTTCCCATCTTCTTCAAGCATTCTCACCTTCTCTTCAACATGCTCTACAGATAGTCCATGAATCTTCATCAGCTCTTTATTTCCAACCAAGACAGTCTTACCATTGTAGAATGCTTTTACACCATAACCTGGAATTATCTCAAAGCTATCGGGTTCTTCAAGCTTCAAATTCTTGGTCTTCGCACTTTTTACGATCGCTTCACCCAGTGGGTGCTCAGACCTCAATTCAGCTATGGCCGCAACTCTAAGCACTTCTACTTCACTGCTGTTGAAAGAGATGATATCTGTTACAGTGGTCTCTCCAGTTGTAAGAGTTTTAGTCTTATCGAATACTATAATGTTAACCTTATGGAGTTTTTCCAATGCTTCACCATTCTTTATCAGTATCCCATATCTAGCACCTTTTGAAGCACCTATCATTATTGCGGCAGGTGTAGCTATCCCCAAAGCACATGGACATGCTATAATGAGTACTGAAATCAAGATTATGAATGCTGATGTGAATGGTAGACCCCAAACTAGGTACCAGAAGAGGAAGACCCCTATGCCTAAAAACACGACAGCTGGTACAAAGTAGGATGATATAGTATCAGCTATCCTCTGTATTGGAGTCTGGGAGAGGATCGATCTCTCCACCATCTCTACAATTTGGGAGAGCACGGTATCAGATCCTACTCTAGTAGCCTTAATCTTGAGGAATCCAGATTTATTTATAGTACCTCCTATCACTTCATCACCAGCCTTCTTCTCCACAGGAATACTCTCCCCAGTTATCATAGATTCATCTACAGAAGAGTAACCGTATAATACTACTGCATCTACAGGTATCCTCTCTCCAGGTCTTACGAGAACGACATCGCCTACTTGAACCTTCTCAACCGGGACCTCTACTTCTTCACCATCTTTAACTATCTTCGCAGATCTCGGTTGTAGATCGAGAAGTTTTCTAATAGCTTCCGATGCCTTACCCTTAACTACATGCTCCATCGTCCTTCCAAGCATTATGAACCCTATGATCAATCCTGTCTCTGTAAAGTAGACTTCAGGTCCCTTGAATGTCACGGTCGTGGGAAATATGCTGGGAGCGAAGGTGTAGAGAGTGCTGTAGAGCCATGCAGCTGTTGTCCCGATAGCTATCAAGCTATCCATATTGGCCTGTCTAGCCTTGATTGCATCAAGTGTTCCCTTGTAGAATCTCCATCCACCTATAAACTGGACAGGGGTGGCGAGTATGAAGAGCCATGTGTAGTTAGATAGTCCGAGCCAGATAAAATTGTGCTCAACTCTGAGAATGTATGGGATAAGATATTCAAGAATGGCTATAATGCTTCCGAGGGTCAGGCTGAACACTGTGAGGATCTTCAGCCTCTTAAACTCTCTTTCAGGTGCGAGAAACTCTTTTAGACAATGCTCGCTACAGAAGTAGTAGACTCTACCTTCACGCTCAACCTTGAAAGGCGTCTTACTCTCATCTACATACATTCCACAGACAACATCTTTAGCCAACTAGACACCTCTCTACTAAAAGTTTTCAAAGATCTTTACCCACTCTTCCCAACCACTTTCTTAATCTCTTCTAAAGATATCTTTAATGGATCATACTCCACATATAGCTTATCTGTGAAATAGTTTATACCGATACTCAATACTCCATCCAGTTTATAGAGCTCTTTCTTAAACCGCTTTATACAATTACCGCCTCCACAGCTTATCCCTGATATCTTGAAGATACCTACTGCAGTCTTTTCATTCTTCTCCATAAGCTACCAATAAAAATACTTGAAGAGCTATATTTATGTAAACTTTACTTTATGTAATATTTTGTAGTGTCTCTATCTATTTATCATACTAATAGGTCACAGTTTTACTTCTTAAGCTCATCTTAAAGATCGCTTCTCTATTTTTTCTCTGTGAAAACTCCATATCGTGCGCCTAGGTTGAGTGTTGCCTCGCAGATATCAGAACTGTACTCTACGATCCGGTATATGTCTCGACCTAACATGTGGATGGCAGCATCCATCTCACACTCCACACCTTCTTCTTGGGTTATCTCTATGAGTTTACGCTCCAGTAACTCTATTTTTTTCATAATCTGGCGGGCTTTCATGACATCGGTTTTCAGTAGTGCAGTCTTGGCCTCTGTGAAGAGGTCGCTTGCTTCGTATCCAGCTTTTATCAGCTCTGGAGGAGGTGACTTAGCCCTTCTCTCTCTAATCATAAAGTTAGCGATTGATGTTGCGTGGTCTGCAGCTCTCTCAATTGTTTTAGCGACTATGATGTAGGAGAGGGCTTCTTGAATGTTTTTGAGACCGAGGGTTGCGAGTCTTCGAGGACTTGAAACACCCTTATTTAGCTGTCTAACGATAAAATGGTAAAACCTATCAACATCATAATCTCTCTCTATTATGTCTCTGGCCAAGGCTTCATCATTGTTTTCTATCGCATATAAAGCATCTCTCTGCATGCTTGCAGCAAGGTCAGCCATCCTCTCGATCACCTTTAACGGTTGCAAGCTATCATGCGTCGGTAGACACTGCGTCACTAATCCATAGAAGCTTTCACTTACAATCTCTACGCCTACCAACCATCTCCGAATCATCTCCTTTAACTCTTTAGTATGTCTATAGCCAGTCTCACCAAACTCAAGCTTAATGATATTAAATCCTGTGATATACATTGAGATGTAGAGTCGGAGTATGTCTTCAGGTCCTGCATCAGCTGGAATCTTAACCGTACCTTCTTCATAGGATTCTCGTTCATCAAGGAATTTAGGCCAAAGTATGAGCTCGCCGCTCGGCTCCTCCATCATATATAGCTCATCATGAGGCTTTAATCCAATGTTTCTCACCCACTCTTGGGGAAGCGATACTATAAAGGTTGTACCACCTGTTTTCTGAACTTTCCGAGAGTAGACCGGCATAGTAAGTCACCTCCAATCTATATTTTTCTTGGCGATTGAATATATAACTATATTTTTAAATGATATCTATATAGATACTTGATGCTAATATATTGAATATAGATATACCTTAAATAATCGATAGAATTCTTAGAGGTCGAAGATGAAGTATGATAAAAGCAGAACCTAAGATTGTCGGATTGCTCATAGCCTTCCTAGTAATTGGCGGCGTGATAGGATACTTGGGAGGATGGCTTGCAGGTACTCCTTCTCAAGGTCAGACCCATTTAGTTACCGAGAAGACTACGGTGACTCAGACCCATGTAGTTACCGAGAAGACTACAGTGACCTTGGGTTCAGGGCAGACTGTTTTCCAGACAGTTGAGAAGACGGTGACAGTTACCACGACTGTCGGAGCCGCAACCCCAACGCATACACCTCTAGCCGGTGATATAGTTATCGATGGATCGAGCACAGTTTATCCAATAACCGAGGCGGCTGCTGAAGAGTTCATGAAGCTCCATCCCGGAGTCAAGATAACGGTCGGCATATCAGGTACAGGAGGAGGATTCAAAAGATTCGTCGTAGGAGAAACAGATATTAATGATGCTTCTAGACCGATCACCAAGAGTGAGGCAGAAGCAGCGCAGAAGAATGGGATTGAATGGATCGAGGTACCGATAGCGATAGACGGTCTCGCAGTAGTTGTAAATAGGCAGAATGATTGGGTTACATGTTTAACGATCTCAGATCTCAAAAAGATCTGGGAACCTAATAGCACTGTTACGATGTGGAGCGATATTAGACCAGAATGGCCGAAGGCGAAGATAGTTCTCTACGGTCCTGGACCAGACTCCGGTACATTCGACTACTTTACAGAGAGGGTTGTTGGAAAAGCGAAGTCGAGCAGAACAGATTACGTTGCTTCTGAAGATGATAACGTTCTAGTAGCAGGGGTAGAAGCGGAGAAATACGCTCTCGGCTACTTTGGATATGCATACTATCCTCATGCAGCAGATAAGATCCGGGTAGTACCGATAAGAGATGATAAAGTGGCTGGAGCTGAATGTGTAGCACCGACTGATGAAACTGTTAGAACATATAAATACCCGCTGTCGAGACCATTATTCATCTACGTAAACAAGAAGGCTTGGAATGAGAAGCCTTGGCTGAAGGAGTTCGTAATCTTCTATGTTGAGAAAGGTGAGAGCTTAGTGAAAAAAGTTGGATACGCATCGCTTCCATCTGAGTATTACCGGATAGCTGCCGCTCTCTTAAAAGCAGGCTTCTTAGATAAACTCTACACGATATCAATCGTCCCCGAGTGGAGGAATGCTGGCCCACGCTAAGGTTAAGTTCTAGGTGACCCAAGTAGTGACCGTGGATGCTAGGGTAGAAGCGTTAATAAGACATATCGAGAAGAGGAGACGTATCAATAAATTTTTCTATTTTTTATTCTTTTCAGCTACGCTGGTTTCAACAATTTCGCTCATAGTGATCTTTGTTACACTTAGCTACGAATCACTCAACTTCTTCACACAAGTATCAATTATCGAGTTTCTTACACATACGAAGTGGACCGCTCTCTTCGCAGAGAAACACTTCGGCGTACTCCCCCTTCTAAACGCAACCCTCATAACATCTCTCATAGCTATATTGGTGGCCGCTCCTCTAGGTGTGATGATCGCTCTCTTTCTCAGTGAGTATGCTTCCCCCAACCTCCGATCGATCGTTAAGCCGATGGTTGAGACGCTTGCAGGGATACCTACCGTCGTATACGGCTACTTCGCACTCTACTTCATTACGCCGAGGATTCTGAGAGGTGTGTGGGAAGGGCTCCAGATTCACAACGCGCTAGCCGTCGGCCTCATGATAGGAGTTCTAATAATACCAATAGTCGCCTCTATAAGTGATGATGCGATGAAGGCTGTACCACTCGACCTTAGACATGCAGCTTACGCTCTCGGAGCTAGGAAATGTGATGTAGCTCTTCGAGTTGTTCTACCGGCTGCTCTCTCCGGAGTCTCTGCCTCGATAATCTTAGCTTTTGCTAGAGCTATGGGTGAGACGATGATTGCCGCCATAGCAGGCGGGTTTAGAAGCGTTCTAACTTTCAATGTTGGAGAAGCTATGGAGACCATGACAGCTTACATTGCTCAAGTGGCCACAGGTGATGCACCTCATGGAACGATAGAGTTTCAATCATTATTTGCTGTGGCCCTCTTTCTCCTCCTCATTACAGCTGCGTTAAACTATGTTGGGATAAAGGTGGTGAGAAAATGGGCTATCCGATACTGACCGAGATACGTAGGTCTAGGGTGAGGCTTAAGAAGGTCTTGGATAGACTGTTACCAGTAATCTTAAGCATCGCAGTATTCCTAGCTGTTGCGATCCTCGCCTCCCTCTTACTAACAGTCATAATCTCCGGAGGCCATAGACTATCATGGAATCTAATCACAAACTATCCATCGGCTAACCCTAACGAGGCAGGTATGAGGTCAGCGATCCTTGGAAGCATATACACGGTAGGGCTGTCCACCTTAATCTGCATCCCAATCAGCATGGCGACCGCAATCTATCTAGTCGAATACTCAAGAGGGGGAAAGCTATCTTCTATACTGAGCTACAATATCTCTAATCTCGCCGGAGTCCCGTCTATAATCTTCGGTGTAGTAGGGCTCGGCTTCCTAGCCTACTGGCTTGGAATGGGTAGAACCATAATAACAGGAGCATTCACTCTCGCAATCCTGACGCTTCCACTTGTAACGGTTACTTCTGTAGAAGCATTAAAAGCAATCCCCGATGACCTAAGACATGGTGCATATGCTTTAGGTGCAACGACATTTCAAGTTGTCCGATACGTAGTTCTTCCAAGAGCTCTACCCATGATGTTGACCGGCGGTATACTGGGGATCAGTAGAGCTCTAGGCGAGGCGGCTCCAATACTCGTCGTGAGCGGACTGATATTCATCAGGGAAGACCCCACATCGCTCTTCAGCAAGTTCACCGTCATACCCCTCCAACTCTACAACTGGATCAGCAGACCCCAACAAGCCTTCATAGAATTATCATCCGCAGGGATCATAATCCTCTTACTAGTACTCTTGATCCTTAACGGCATAGTTATTGGCTTAAGGTATTTCCTTATAAAGAGGGCGGGACAGCTATGATGATAAAGTCATATACTCAATTATTGTCAGAGTATTTGGGGCCAGGTAAAGATAAGATGAGTGATTCATCTGAGCCGGAGGTTGTAAAGGTTGAAAACCTTAAAGTAGTTTATGGAGATAAGGTGGCTATAGATGGTATAAGCATCTCGTTCAAGAAGCATTACATTACAGCGATAATCGGACCCTCAGGATGTGGTAAATCAACCTTACTAAGATCTATTAATAGGCTGAACGATCTCATACCTAACGCTAAAGTCTACGGAAAAGTATACTTTAATGGGGTCGATATCTATTCTAAGGATGTAGACCCTGTCTTCATCCGCTCACGGATCTCTATGGTCTTCCAGCGGCCTAACCCATTCCCCTTCAGCATATTTGATAACGTTGCATTCGGTCTAAAGGTGAATGGGTTCAAGCTCACTAAAGACGAGCTCTACAAGAAGGTTAAGGATGCTCTCGTCAAGGCTGCACTCTGGGATGAGGTTAAAGATAGGCTTGATAGTCATGCCTACAGCCTCTCAGGTGGACAGCAGCAGAGACTCTGTATTGCACGTTCTCTAGCCGTGGACCCAGAGGTCCTACTACTCGATGAGCCTA
The DNA here is from genome assembly GCA_025058515.1 of Aigarchaeota archaeon. GTDB lineage: Archaea > Thermoproteota > Nitrososphaeria_A > Caldarchaeales > Wolframiiraptoraceae > Geocrenenecus. The sequence goes on along the minus strand of JANXDW010000018.1, from coordinate 24,210 downwards.
CAGTATCTCTTGACCCAATATCAACCGCTAGAATAGAATCTCTTCTACGATCTATAAAAGATGAATACACGATAATAATCGTTACTCACAATATGCTTCAAGCAGCCCGAGTCTCTGACTACACCGTCGTCATGATGCCTGACGACCATATGGTTGGAAGAATAATAGAGTACGGAGCTACTAAGGAGATCTTCACCAACCCGAGGGATAAGAGGACTGAGGATTACATCAGCGGGCGTATAGGGTGAGCAGGAGATGAGCAGGATACTCGATGTTGGACTCCAACTACTCTCTAAACGGGTTGAAGAGATGTTTAACATGGGGATAGAGTCTTTCAACAAGAGTATCGAGGGTATACTGAAGTATAGAGATGTAGATAAAGAACTATACGATTCTGCGAAGAAGCTTAGAGATTTATACGAGGAGATAAACGATATAGCTGCAGAGCTTATAGCTAGATATCAGCCGGTCGCCAAAGATCTGAGATACATCCTCTCATGCATCAACATCTCCTACGGTGTATTGAGGCTGGGTCGGTACGCATTCGAGATTGCGAGGAGTAGCCAGATGCTCGGCTCACTCCTAGAATGTGATCTAACGCCCATCTCTGAAGCTGGCGATATTATTGGACAGATGCTCAAGAATAGTCTCCAAGCTTTCCAGAAGCTCGATATCGAGATGGCTAGACAAGTCAAGAAGATGGATGAGAAGATAGATGAGATCTACAGAGAGAGGCTAAGAGCTATTACACTTGAGAGAGATGGCTCAAGAGAATGTGATGTAGCTATAGTTTTAACGCTTAGGAACCTCGAGAGGATCGCCGACCATGCAACCTACATCTGCGATGCAGTAGAGTACATCGTCTCAGGACATGTAAGACATAGATAATCCTTCATAAGTATCTGAATAAATCGATATGCTCCGGCCGGGATTTGAACCCGGGTCTCGGGCTCGAGAGGCCCGCATACTTGACCTGGCTATACTCGGCGTCTTTCTATAGCTCTACCGGAGCCTCCTCATCCGGAGCAATATTAATTTACGCATGGTTCCATGAATACTCTTCGTTTATCTAGCTATTAATCTTGGAGAAGACATAAATATTACTTGCTCTCTAAATCTAAAAATCTTCTAGTTAATGATTATGATGTATGATCTGGTTTACTGGATTTTAATGATAGAGGTTATCTCTGTAAGCTCTTTAATTATCTTCTGGAGATCTGGTTCAGTCTCTAAAATTGTGAATGGTTTAAAGAGGTCGGGATTAGGGTCTTTAAGCAAGTGTCCCGTACATATGCATACAACCTTCTCACCTCTATCTATTCTACCTTCCGCTACCATCTTTTTTACTCCTGCAACTGATGCAGCAGATGCTGGCTCAACGCCTAACCCCTCCAACCTAGCGATAGCTCTCTGAGCTTCAAGTATCTCTCCATCAGAGACTACTTCAACTCCTCCTCTAGATTCTCTAACAGCTCTCAAAGCTTTCTTCCAATTTACTGGTCTACCTATTCTTATAGCTGAAGCAATAGTCTGAGGATTTTCAACTGGTTCAATCTTCTCTCTACACTCTTCAACCATCTTTGCAAAAGGTGATGCACCTTCTGCTTGAACTCCGAACATTCTAGGAGCTTCATCTATCAACCCTAGATACTTCAGCTCGCTGAACCCTTTCCATATAGCAGCTATATTTCCACAGTTTCCAACTGGTACAGAGACTAAATACTCTCCATCAACCTCCTCGGCCAGCTCATACCCGAGAGTCTTCTGCCCTTCAAGCCTCCAAGTATTGATCGAGTTAAGTAAGTAGAGACCTAGTTCTCCTACTACAGATATCACGATCTTTAAAGCTTGGTCAAAGCTACCTTTGATCTTGATAAGGATAGCTCCATAAGCAATTGCTTGAAAGATCTTTCCAAGTGCAGCTCCTTCAGGTATTATCGTTATACATGGTAGTCCTGCTCTAGAAGCATAAGCAGCTAGAGAAGCTGCAGTATTTCCAGTAGATGCACAGATAACTCCTCTCACGTTAAGTTCTAACGCTTTCGTTACTGCAACCGTCATACCTCTATCTTTAAAGCTTCCAGTTGGATTAGCTCCCTCAAACTTTAAGTAGAGCTCTTTTACGCCTACCCACTCATTAAGACGTTTACAATCTATTAATGGCGTTCCACCTTCTCTGAGCGTTACCCTCTTAGAGAAGTCTACTGGTATCAGTTCACGGTATCTCCAAACACCTCTAGATCTATCTCTGAATATACTCCAACTCCGTACCTCTACCTTATCCAAGTCTAATACTACATCTAGAAGATCTCCACACTTCTCACATGCATACCCTCTATAATCAAGAGGATAAATACTACGGCAGCTAATACATTGAAGCCATGCATCTATCCTTTGGTTCAAAGCTCGATCATGAATTAGAATCTCCTATATTTAACGATCTACGCTAATGTATACCCTACTCTATATTTTTATGATTATGTCTAGAAAATAGAACAAGGCGTAACATTTACTAGAAATAATAACAACTTAAACTACTATATACTTGATGAGATTGAGAAGCGCAGTGTTCGGAGCATCAACCGTCGCCCTAATCATAGCCCTCGCTCTACTCAGCAATGCTTTAATAACCTCGGTTAATCAAGCTACAGCAACGCAGACAAATGAAAAAGATTCTTCAAAAACCACTCTAACGATTGTAGGATACGGCTCTGTAAAATACGCTCCAGATCTATTTGATATAACTTTGACGATGATCGGTAGAGGTGAGACAGCTCACGAAGCCTTGACAAATTGTAATAGTAAAGTAGCTGCAGTAATCGATGCGTTGAAGTCTCTTGGGATAAGTGAGAGAGACATGGAGACTAAATACGTAAACTTGTATCCTATGTACGATTGGGAGCTTAAACCTCCGAAGATCCTAGGTTATGAAGCATATTATACGCTTGGGGTAAAGGTCAGAGATGCGGAGAAGTTAGGTAGAGTCATAGATGAATCAGTAAAAGCAGGTACAGATAGACTTGATGGACTGGCCTATACTCTGTCTTCTGAGAAGATTGCTAACTTAAAGATGAACGCAATTAAAGCTGCTGTAGAAGATGCTAAGACCAAAGCCAGCATAATAGCTGAGACACTAGGACTGAAGGTCATAGGTATAGAATCTGTAGATATGTCGGATGTAGACTATTCACCACCGATAGTCTATAAGAATGTGGCCGTAGGAGAATCGACAACACCTATCATCCCAGGAGAAGGAGAACTAAAAGTAACCGTGAGGATACTCTTTAACCTAGGGCCGGCGGCTTGATAAACCACCCTCTTTTTCTTTTTAAGTCTTCTCCAAACCCAGACTATAAACGTGTAATTACTGTTTAATTTATTAATCTCGAGTATGTTTTTCAGATGAGAGACTGTTGATAAAGAGGTTGAAGAATGCTCCTGATATATCTGGTGGAGAGAAAAAGGCTGCAGTAGTAGTGCTGTACACGACCAGTTCTAATCCTCCAGAAATACTCTTCGTAGTAAGGAAGATTTCTGAAAGAGATAGATGGTCTGGACATGTTGCTTTTCCCGGAGGTAGATGGGAGCCTAAAGATAAAAGCCTACTTGATACTGCTATGAGAGAGCTCTTAGAAGAGACGGGGCTTAGACTTGATAAAGATATGGAGCTCGTAGATATTTTAAGTGAAGTCTCTCCAAAGAATGAGCCTGAATTAAAAGTTATACCCTTCTTAGCTAGAACATCTTCTAAACCTTTGATAAGATTGTCTGAAGAACTTTCTACTTATTTCTGGGCTTCTATAAAAGATTTGGAGAAGATGGAGGCGATAGTAGAGCTTCCCGACGGCTCTAAGAAGAGTGTTCTAGGATTTAGAAGCGGTAACTGGATTATCTGGGGCATGACTGCGAGAATCCTTGAGCAAGCACTACCAATAATCTCTAGAACCTTGTAATTCTTCTAAATTATTCTAGAATCTACGAGAATAATTCTCCTCTCTTCTAGAAAGAGAATTGATAAATCTACGCTCAGCTAGATATCTACTGGTGAATTAAGGGTGACATACATGACCTATAGTATGTTTAAATTATTATTTCTCATAGCTTTAGAGGCTGCAGCAATAGCAGCCTTAATAATAATGGGATTCTTTATATGGTGAGAAATTCTCTCTATACTCTGCTTATATTTTCAGTAAGATTAATACTCTACAACTTTATCATCTAATAAGACCATTGACATTATTTATATAAATCTAGACAAATACCCTTCTTCTATCAATTTTTAGTAGAAGATACCGCTTCTTACTCACTCTTTTTAAGAGGAGGATGAAAGAGTTTTATTATTAAATGTTAGAAGATTTCTTGAGGTTTCGGATAGTTGAATAAAGTAGATTATGGTAGAGAGGCTTTCCAGAAGGTCTTGAACTTAATGGAGGAGCATCATAGATGGTTTAGAGATTCTATACCTCTTATCGCGAGCGAGAATATTCCAAGCCCAGCTGTTAGAGAAGCGCTCATCTCTGATTTCGGGAATAGGTATGCTGAAGGATGGCCTGGAGAGAGATTGTACGCAGGATGTAGATACATCGACCAAGTAGAGCTTCTAGCTATAGAATTAGGTAAAAAGGTATATGATGCAGAATTTGTAGATGTTCGACCGATCTCAGGTGTAATGGCAAATATATCGGCTTACATCGTCTTCGCTAACCCTGGAGACTTGATGGTCGCTCTCGCAATACCTCATGGAGGTCATATAAGTCATGGTAAGCTCAAGTGGGGTGGGACAGCGGGGGTGGTTAGAAATCTAGACGTCGAGAGATACGAGTTCGATGAAGAGAATTTCATGATAGATATCGATGGAACTAGGAAGAGGTTGGAGAAACTTATGAGAGAAGAGGGGAAGAAACCTAGACTGTTTATGCTAGGTGCAAGCGTCTTCCTATTCCCACATCCCGTTAAGGAGGTAGCTGAGCTTGCAGCAGAATACGATGCTAAGGTAGTCTATGATGCAGCGCATGTTGCTGGATTGATCGCTGGAAAAGTTTTTCAAGATCCACTAAGAGAAGGAGCAGATGCTGTAACTCTTAGCACTCATAAAACTTTAGCTGGACCACAGCATGGAATGATACTCTCATGGAATAAGTATTCTGAAGATTTTAAGCGGGTAATCTTCCCAGGACTACATTCTAATCATCATCTTCACGCTGTGGCAGGGGTGGCCATAGCTTTAGCAGAAGCTCTCGCATTCTATGAAGAATATGCACGCCAGATAGTTAAGAATGCTAAAGCTCTTGCAGAGTCTCTTCACGAGAAAGGGATTGAAGTACTCTATGAGCATAGAGGATATACTGAGTCTCATACACTGGTGGCAGATGTCAGTAGATTTATGGATGGTATGAAAGCTGAGAAAAAGCTTGAAGAAGCAAATATAATCTTGAATAGGAATCTGATACCGAAAGACTATAGGTTGAAGACGGATTACAGGACTCCCAGCGGGATAAGGATGGGTACTCAAGAAGTAACTAGGCTGGGGATGAGAGAAGAGGAGATGAAAGAGATCGCAGAGTTCATCAAGCTTGTCTTAGTTGATGGTAGAGAACCGAGAGAAGTAGCTGCTAGAGTTAGAGAGTTTAGAAAACAGTTCCAGCACGTCCAATACGCATTCAGTTCTCAGACAGAAGCATACCAGTACATAAAGATAAGATAGATTCTTCAATACTCCATATAGTATCTACCCAGCAGTCTACATGATTATGTATATCTTGAACGATAACGATATCGAAATATAGCATGTAGAGATTCCTCCCAACCTACCACTTATTAAACCTCAGGATAAGAAGGATAAAGATACTGGATACGCTAAACATTGGAGAAGTTTATAAGAGAGATATTCTACGGTATAATATCATCTTTCTCTATGATATCTCATTCTTCTACATAAGTAATGCTTTTATCTAATTGCTAGATATATCATATGGAGCTGGTAAACTTGGCGATAGTTAAAGTTGGATTAATTGGAAAGACAAATACAGGTAAGACAACTTTCTTTAATGCAGCAACGCTTGAATCTGCAGAAGTCTCGACTTACCCGTTCACGACCAAGCAGCCGAATTATGGAAAAGCAAACGTTACATCTCCATGCGTATGCCGTGAGTTCGAGGTAAAAGATAATCCAAGAAACTCTACGTGTATAGATGGTTGGAGATATATACCTATAGAGTTGATAGATCTACCTGGTTTAATTAAAGGTGCTTGGGCAGGTAAAGGTCTTGGAAATCAGTTTCTCTCAGTCGCCTCCCAATCAGATGTACTACTCCATGTAGTTGATGCAAGTGGATCTATTGATGAAGAAGGTAGATTAACTGAGCCTGGAACAGGTAATCCTATAGCAGACTACTACGATATAGAAGAAGAGCTGGTTATGTGGTTGATGAAGTTGATAGAGAAGAACGATGATAAGATTATCAAGAATGTGAAGTCTGGTAAGAGTCTCAGCGAATCCATGGCTGAGATACTTAGAGGGGTAAAGATAACTGAGCAACATATAGAGCAAGCTTTAGAGATAGGTAATCTAAAAGATAAGGACTTCGAGAATTGGACACCTCTAGACGATAAGAACTTTGCTCAAATACTTAGAGAATTAGCTAAACCAACAATAGTTGTAGCTAATAAGATAGACCTAGATCCGGCTCCAGATAATTTTGAGAAGTTGAGAGATCAGCTTCCAGATAAGATAGTAGTTCCATGTAGTGCAGAGGCTGAGCTATCTCTAAGAAGAGCTGAGCAGAAAGGATTGATAAAGTATATTCCTGGTCAAGAGACTTTTGAGATAATCAAGATGAGTGGATTGACAGATAAGCAGAAGTGGGCTCTAGACTTCATAGCTAAGAGAGTATTAGGAGAGTATATGAGGACTGGAGTTCAATTTGCGATTAACGTAGCAGTATTCAAAGTTTTAAAGATGAACACGATATATCCTGTCTACGATCCTCAGAAGCTATCCGATAAACATGGAAACATTCTTCCAGACGTCCTCTTACTACCCGATGGCTCAACAGTTGAAAACTTAGCTAGAGAGATCCATACAGAGTTAACCCATGGATTGCTTTATGCAATAGATGCTAGAACAGGTTTAAGGTTGCCTGTAAACTATAAGCTAAAAGATAGAGACGTGCTCTCAATATACTCGACGACGAGGAGAGGATAAGCTCCTAAATATTCTTTACAAAGCTTAGAGAATACAGTTTAAAGTCTAGAAATAATATGTTAATGTTTAAATTCTGTAACAGTCTCTCTAAAGTTGATGTCTGAAGTTTTTAGGAAGGCTCTAGACTACGTAAGGGATAAGTCTTCATCCAGCGAGTTGAAGAAAGCCTTACTTGAAATAGATTTTCCAGAGTTCAGAGATGGAGAACATGTTATAAACTTCTACATTAATTCTAATCCTCCTCTTCTAGGACGGAGGTTCGATAAACCTATGATAGAGCTATCTCCAGAGATGGTCAGACATATCATCAGGGTAGGTCACTTACATGGATACTTGGTAAACAGGGTTGGAGAAGAATTCTACTATCTGAGAGATGGGGAAGTTGTAGCAGTTATTGGTAAGAGATCCTATGCAGTATCAGAACCGAGATTATTTGAAGAGATAAGTAGAGAGATCTATGGATTAGGTAAAAGAATTATTGAGATAGATAAACCAGTTGGATGGCTTAAGTCTCTTAGACTACTATTCTCCAGAAGCTAACTTTAAGCTAGATAAAGATTCTATTAAATTACTGCTAGTTGTGAGGCTGTTCTCGAGATTATCGTTATTATCGGATAGTTTAAGAATCCTAGTATGACTACTAGTAGGATCAGAATGCTCATCGGCATGGCCATCGATATAGGGGCATCATGTACTTTTGATAGATCATGTTTAGGTTGGAGGAAGAAGACCGCTCTAATCATCCTCAAATAGTATCCAGCAGTTATAGCTGTATTGGCTATAGCTATTGCTGTATAGATCGTTAAACCTGAGTTGAACCCTCCTCCAAAGATCATCCACTCGCTTGCAAAACCACCTAGTGGAGGGGTTCCAGCAATAGATAAACCTCCTAGAAGCATAGCAATAGCGGTTAGAGGCATTCTAGAAGCTAAACCACCGAGCTTATTTATATCTCTCTCATTCAAGATGTGTATGAGTACTCCTGAACACATGAAGAGTAATCCTTTAGCAAACCCATGGTTTAAGATGTGGAAGATTCCTCCAGCAATACCTATGGAGTCCATCGTCGTTAATCCAAATAGAATATACCCCATCTGGCTAATACTACTATATGCTAGAAGTCTTTTGACATCTATCTGGACCATGGCCATTAGACCGCCCCAGATCATGCTTATCAGAGAGAGTATGATTAGAAGAGAAGTTAACGAAGGCATTATAGATGAATATAGACCTATTAGGATTCTAACTACAACATATGCTCCAGTCTTTATCATTACACCACTTAATAGAACGCTTATAGGTGTAGGAGCCTCGGCATGTGCATCTGGAAGCCATGTATGGAATGGGAAGATAGCCATCTTAACGGCCGCACCAATAAATATCAAGATAAATATGTAGAAGTTTTCAGGACTACTCGTTATAAGAATCGATAGCTGCGGGATCTCTAGAGTTCCATATAATACGTATATCCAGATTATCCCGAAGAGCATGGCCAGTGCTCCAGCATGAGTAAAGATAAAGTATTTGAAACCTATTATCCTCGGTTTACCTGTACCCCAATAGGCTATGAGGAAGTAGCTTGGGATAAGCATGAGTTCCCAGAATATGTAGAGTAGGAAGAGGTTTGTAGCTAATACTACTCCGATCATCCCTGCATTAAACATCAGGAGTAGCGCCATGTAGGTAGGATAACCATGCTCATGCTCCATGTACTTGGTAGAATAGATTGTAGCTAGGAATCCCATTAGAGAGATTAGTAGAGAGAAGGGGTAGCTAGTTGAATCTAGTAAGAGTCCAAGCTTTAACTTGAATGCGGGAATCCACCAATACTCTTCATATATAGATAAACCATTATAGATTGTGTTGAATAGGTAGATCGTTATTGAGAATGGTATAAATGAAGCCACTATAGCTAAGAGGTCTCCAAATAATTTAGATCTTTTCATCGATAGGTATACCGCTGGGCTGAACAATAGTTGGGTGAAGAGAGTGATGCTTAGAAGAGGTAGCGTAACTCCATCCATCTACCATAGACCCCCGTAAAGTAATGCTAAGAATATTAAGATGAGTATGGCTAAGCCTAATAGTATTCCTCCAACATTAATATTACTGCTCCCAGTCTGGATATTCCTAAGAACGTTTACAGCTCCTTTCACACCATCAGCTACTAAATAATTGAATCTATCTATACCACCATCCTCTACAGTCCTCCTCACAATCCTTGAAGAATCTATAAACCAGTCTACAAACTTGTAATATAATGCATCTACATAGTATCTGTTAAGTAACAGTTTGTGAAGTTGATAACCTAGAGCATTAATTCTAAATCTCTCTGGAGGTATCTTTCCACTGAAGTAGACTAGGTACGTCATAGATGCTCCGAATAATATTATAGCGGAAGATGTAAGTAAAGTCAGGTATCCTACACCATGCTCCATCTTGATTCCAAGATAATCTGTAAAGCCGTGCGTAGTCTCTAGGTAAATTCCAGAGATCGTGGCCCCTACTGCTAGAACTATCAAGGGTATAGTCATGACAGGTGGAGACTCGTGTACATGATGATTAACACTATGTTTTGGTTGAGCGAGGAAGATTTTGTAGATCCATCTACCTATATAGATGAATGTCAATATAGATGTAAAAGTTATGAGTAGGTAGATCGGCGTACTCCCAACTTCTAGCGATGCCTCGATTATCAAGTCTTTACTAAAGAATCCTGAGAAAGGTGGTACACCCGCTAATGCTAATGCTCCAATAAGTGATGTAGAGAAAGTTATAGGCATGGACTTTGCCAGCCCACCCATCTCATCGATATTCGTTGTTCCTACAGCATGCATAACTGATCCCGCGGACAAGAATAGCAAAGCTTTAAACAATGAGTGATTGAGTAAGTGGAATGTGCTAGCAGTCCAGCCGAGTTCAGAAGCAAGCCCTAGAGAGGCAAGCATGAGACCTAGTTGGCTGATAGTTGAGTAAGCTACAATCCTCTTAATATCGGTCATCACTAAGCCCATAGTTGCAGCAAAGAATGCTGTTACAGCACCAATATAGGCCACGGTCATATACCATTGGTGGAGAATAGTTGGTGGAAACTCTTCAAATGGTATTATAGTCAAGGTTAAACGTGCAGTGAGGTATATTCCAGCCTTGACCATCGTTGCTGCGTGTATCAGTGCACTTACAGGCGTCGGCCCCTCCATAGCATCTGGAAGCCATACGTGTAAAGGTATCTGAGCAGATTTCCCAACTGCTCCACCAAATAATAGAACAAGTACTGTTATTAGTAGAGGTAGGCTTACAGTACCTTCTTTGAGACTATGTGAAAGAGCATGATTTAGCTGAGAGTAATCAAATGTTCCAAAGAGCGAGTACAAGATCATTATTCCTATCAACATCAATACATCTCCTACTCTCGTAGTTACAAACGCCTTTATCCCAGCATGAGCGGCCTCAGGCTTTCTATAATAGAAGCCGATCAATGCGTAAGAGCAGAGTCCAACTATCTCCCAGAAGATATATAGTTGGAGAAAGTTGTTCGCCATTACTAGGCCGGTCATGCCGCCGATGAAGAAGACCATGAAGAAGTAGTATCTTGGTAGGCCTTCTTCATGAGCCATGTACCCAATAGAGTAGAGCATTATCCACGCTCCGATGAAAGTTGCAATACAAGCCATCAAAACTGAGAGAGGATCTACTATAACCCCTGCCTCGATGAATCCTCTAGGAATAGGGATCCATGGGATTTTCTCCACCCAAGACTTTCCACCCCAAACATCGGGAATCATGGAGAGAGAAAATGCTGATGCAAGAAATATCAAAGCTACAGAGTATACTTCACCTATACGTTTACTTAGCTTGAAGAATAGTGGGATGAAAACACAGCCGATGAGAGGGATGATCCATGAAAGCCATGGAGAATATGGAAGCATCAACCTTCACCTAACCTATATTCTAGGTGTAGAGCATCATTTAGATATTTTCTTTAAAAGTTTAAGCGTAATCTACCTCTCTCAACTCTTTCAATCAATATGTTGGAAACCTAGCATGATCAAACACTTTGTATCGAGTTAGTTACAAACACTAAAATTATTAGCTTGGACATCCCCCCTTTCTAGATTGTATATACTTATCTCAATACTTCAGAAGTTCAAATACGTCTACACAATATGTGAGCACAATATTTTATTATTTCAATAGTAATTTAAATTCCTCATTTATATTTAATTTTAGAGAATTGAAGGGTAGACTCTTCTATGTAGTTCAAGGTGGTTTGGCAGGCTTCTTCTTTGGTACATCAGCTATCTTTATTCGTTTTCTACCAAGTATGGATTCTTTCACGATAGGTTTCTATAGACTTGCATTAGCTACAATATTCTTAACAGTCCCCTCGATTTTTCTTATCAGGAGAACTCTACTTGAGACTCTTAAACTAAAGGGTGTAAGAGCATTATTACTTGGGATAATCATTGGTGGACATTTTGCTATGTACATAAGCTCTGTTAAGCTTACGACGGTTATGAATGCTACCGTTCTAACAAATACAACACCTATCTTTGCCTCACTACTCTCACTACTCTTCTATAAGGTTAAACCGAGTTCTAGAGTAAGTTTAGGAATACTTGTATCTCTTATTGGAATGTTCGTGATCTTTCTTGGTGCTAGAAGTGGGGGAGCAAGTATGGTTGGAGATCTTCAAGCAGTATTGGCAGCGCTATTGTGGGCTATCTACCTAGTCTTTGGTAGAAATGTGAGGATAGGATCAAACCCGATAGCGGTCATGATACCGATATATCTCTCATCATCTCTCCTGCTCTGTACATCTAGCTTCTTTCTCGGAAATCTCAGACCACCTTCATCAACTGAGATCCCAGCAATTTTTGGTTTAGCAGTATTTCCAACAGCTCTAGGTCATACACTCTCTTTCAGCTCTCTCAAAGGTCTCCAACCATATCAAACAGCAATACTCTCATTTCTTGAACCAGTAGTTGCCTCGATCTTAGCTATACCTTTATTCGGTGAGACTCCTTCAAGCAATGCATTGTTAGGCTCACTGCTGATCTTCGCTGGGATATATCTTGTTGTAAGTGTAGAACGTTAAGAATCTTTAAAATTGATTGAGATACTTTTTCAAAAGAGCATGTGTAGCTGCATTATCTTGTAGAGCTAAGCCTACACTCTTGAATACTGTTATCTCTTCACTAGAAGTTCTTCCAAGCTTTACTCCAGAGACTATCTCTCCAAGCTCAGCATATATTCTATCTTCAGAGTATCTTCCCTCTTTTATCGGTGTTATTATATCTCCTGCCTCAGATAATGCCGCCTCCTTCAAGTCTACAACCACCTTAGCATCTATTATCGTCTCTGTATCTATTTCTCTCATATCTGGAGTGTATGCTCCAATAGCGTTTATATGAGTTCCAAGTTTAATCCATTCTCTCTTAACTACAGGTGTCTTGCTAGTTGTTGCTGTAACTATTATATCTGCTCTCTCTACTGCTTCTCTAGCTGAGTTAACCACCTCGACCTCTATGTTAAGCCTAGACTTCATCTCTTCTGCAAACTTTACAGCTTTCTCGAAGATAATATCGTATGCATAGACTTTCCCTATCTTTCTAACTTCTTTTATGGCCATGACTTGAGTTCTAGCTTGATAACCACATCCAATAACTGCTAAAGTCTTTGAATCTTCTCTAGATAGATACTTTGTCGCCACCCCACTTATACCCCCTGTTCTCAAGGCTGTTAGATATCCTGCCTCTATTACTCCTATCGGTACACCTTTCACAGCATCGACAGCTACTATTACTGCATGAATAGTTTGTAGACCGAGGTCTACATTCTTCGGGTAAACAGAGACTATCTTATTAGTGTAAAGATTGAAGTCTTCTACTAGACACGGCATAGAGAGGATATCTCCATCATGTTCTAAGCTTCTAATCCTCGTCCTCAATGGTAGTGCAACTTTACCTTTAGCAAGAGACTTAAACCCTTCTTCAATAGCTTCTATAACCTCCTTCATAGTTAGAATTCTCTCTACATCTCTTTCAGATAGGAAAAGCATGCTAACCACCTCATGATATATCTCTCCACATAAAGACTGGGTAAGATCTATGTTCTCTAATAGATAAGCCTAACTCTAGATTAAAGATAATAAGCAGTTATCGAGGAAACTTTTTAGAAGAAGTTCATGAGGCGATATGAATCATTAAGGAGAGTAATTATTGTCACGTTAATAGCGGTACTCATATGCTCATCGACCATCTATGCACTGCTAGTTTTCCTAGAAGTAGGAGATACATCCCAGACACTTCATTCTAAAAACAATCTAAGCTCTAGAGAAGAAGTAGGATCGAGTTTAAACCAGTTTAACATTAATCTACCGAGAAGATATAGAGTTCTGCTGGATGTAAGTGTTCCAGAGATCTATGCACCTAATGTATGGAGATTGAGAGATGAACTTGGTAGAAGTCTTAACGGATCTGGCGTAGCGATAGGAATAATAGATACTGGAATAGATTATAGACATCCAGACTTCTACTTCCCTAACGGTACTACAAAGATTCTAGCAATATGGGATCATACAGTAGAAGGAAAACCTCCAAAAAACTTTGATTATGGATATGAATGTGATAGAGAAGAAATAGAAGATGGTAGATGCCCTGAGACCGATACCGTAGGGCATGGGACTCACGTAGCATCAATAGCTGCGGGAACAGGTAGAGCAGGTCCATACACGGGGGTAGCTCCAGGCGCATACCTAATAGTTGTCAAAACTGGTTATCCAGCATGTAATGGAACAGAATGGTTTATCGATGAAGATAAACTGATAGATGGAATACATTACGTAGTAGAGAAGGCTAGAGAGTTTGGGATAAGGTTGGTCATAAATCTAAGCCTAGGATCAGATCTAGGAGGACATGATGGCTCTTCACTTCTTGAAAAAATTATAGAGAAGATAGTAGAAGAAGGTGTAATAGTTGTCGTAGCTGCTGGGAACTCTGCAGATGAACAAGTACATGCAATGGGTTTTCTAGAAAAAGGAAGTGTAACTGAAGTTAAGTGGTATATTCCTCCGATGACGAGAGGATTTGCTCTTTCACTATGGTTAGACCATGGAGATGAAGTAAATCTAACTCTTAAAATCCCTAACAACATGGAGATTCCAGCACCAATAATAAACAAGTCAATAGATGATGTAAAGATAAATCTTGTAAAAAATGTTTACGAGACAGGTGTAGAATGGTTTCTAGAATTAGTATCTGAGCAAGACCTTGAAGGTAATGGTTGGAGTATTAAGGTCGAGAGTATTAAGGTTGGAGGTAGTGGGGTATGGCATGCATGGATAGATAGCGATACTTGTTCAGGGCTTGGGGAAAAATTCCTAGAAGGAGAAGACTACATAATCTCTTCAAACTATACTATATCTATTCCAGCTACATCTCATAGAGTAATCTCAGTCGGTGGATATACGACAAAGAATACTTGGAGGAATCATCTCGGAGAAGAGCTTAAAACATCTTATAGAATAGGAGAGATACTAAGCTTTAGTAGTAGAGGACCCACGAGGGATGGAAGGATTAAACCTGAGATTGTTGCTCCAGGCTCGATTATAGTTGCAGCCCGACCAATCTCCGACCAATACTCGAGACTAGATATAGACAGGTATTATACTGTTAAGCATGGTACAAGCATGTCTTCTCCACATGTAGCTGGAGTAGTAGCTATAATCCTACAGTTTCTACCTGATGCATCTTATGAAGATATTCTAACAATATTAAAGAGTTCTGCAAGGTGGAGCGTAGACTTTGGTGAGAGACCTAATAATGTATGGGGATGGGGTAAGCTAGATGCAAGAGTAGTCTATGAAGTTGGGATAAGAGTAGAAGGATTGCCTAAGAATACGTTAACAAAGATATACATTAATGAGACGGAGATAACTGCTGGAGTAGAGAAGCCTATTGAGAAATTATTCTTAAAAGGTAGAACTCAGAATATTCAAGCTCTAAAGATAGTAGAAGCAGGAGAAGGCGTTAGATACGTCGTCGTTGAAGAATCTTTCATCGTAAAAGATGAAGCAGATATTTCAATAAGATACTCTGAAGAATATTATCTAGAGGTAGAATCAGAGATTAGTGGAAAGATATTTAGTGGATGGTATAAGCCGGGAGTGGTGGTAAGTCTTCCAACTTTAAACTACGTCTTCCCAGAAGGTCTACAGATACTCTTCAAACCCATCTACAAAATGTATGGGTGGATCGATGAAGATGGAAAAATTCTTGAAGGTAACTCGATATTAGTGGATAAGCCTCATAAGATCAAAGCATTGTATAGAGAAGACTATGGGCTTATGTACGCTGGATGGATAATCATCTCCTCATCAATAATATTGACGATAATAATAGTACTAAAGTGGAGAAGCTCGAGAATAAAGACTTGAGACCTCTACCGTATCCTCTAAAGCTTAGCCGATCCATCTAAATTGAAAGAATAGATAATGCAGAACATAAAGTAGAAGATATAAGTTATCGAAGCTTAAACTCTAACCACTTATGTTACACTTTATTTTCCAAGCATCGTAGATCGTCATTCTCGAGATAAAGATATAAATAGTATATCATAAATCTAGCTAAGAGCGTAGAAAAGAATGGTCGAGGCAAAATATTTTGTAAAAGTGGTTGAAGCTGGTAAGCCTTTGAAGGTTAGTAAAGAAGCTTCAGAAATTGTGAAGACTGCTGTAGGAGGTAAGATGATTCAAAGGATGAAGAAAGAGTACGTAGACTGCCCAGTGGCAAAGAGGCAGATACCATTCATCGAGTGTTTTCTATGCGTATCATTTATAAGAAGAGTTAAAGGAGAAGTTCACTGCAGAGGAGAAGAATTCAAGATTAGAACATAGATATCTCAATACTGTAAAGAGGTCATTAAAAAGCTTAGACTAAAATAGCTTAATCTAGATGTTTTATAATATGAAAAGACCTATATATGGTATATCTTAAATAGATAGGTGAGGTAGTAGTACTTGTCAGCTATAGCTTCTAAAAGATTTAGTGATGAGTTCTCATCACTGCTAGATAAGCAGATCAGGGTAAACCTAGTAACCGGTGGATCACTCGAAGGCAGACTCTCAGCATACAATCCAACAGACTACAGTTTATGGCTATCTGATGTAAAAGAGGTCTCTGGAAAACATATCCCTAAGATATTCATCTCTGGAAGAAGTATAATGTCTATTGAAGTAATCGAGGCAGGCCCGAGCTTAGAGAAACTCGCTGAGAAGATCAATAAAGTCTTTCCAAACATGGTTAGATACATCCGTGAAGCAGATGTAATACTAGTAATGGATAGGATTAGAGTTACAAAAGATGGGGTAGTTGAAGGTAGCGGTCCAGCAGCTGAGAAAGTTCAGAAGATCTATGAAGAATGGTTAACGGAAGAAACAGGTTGAAGAACTAGAAACTCTGGACACATCTGTATAGATAGCTTGAGATATCTTAAACTCTAAAGAGAGTTGCCTTTTTCTTAATAGATTACCATAGTCTTCTAAACATGTAATCTCAAGATAGACTATTTCTCTTCTTCCTTCTTCTCAGCTTCTTCTGGAAGTAGAACTTCTACTACCCCATCCTTACTCTTCCTCATAATGACTTTCAATCTTCTCGGAGGCTTCTCTATACCTCTACTCCATAAAAGACTATTTACTCCACTAGAGATCTTGACTACCTCCGCCTTCATATGCCGTTCAGCAAACTCTCGAACTATATTAACAGCTCTCTTCGCTCTTCTACTTCTAGAAGCTTCATACGCATCTCTTAAATGGATTACATATGTTCTCTCAAGTTCTATCTCACTCATACTAGACACCTCTAAGTCTTGATCTTTCCACTTCTTCTCCAATGCCTCTGTTTACTATGTGTTCTAACTCTTCGACGAGTTTTAACGATCACCCATGCTGGAACAGGCCAAGCTCTCTTTAAAGCCTTCGACAACCTCTTCTTTAAGACAAGAGTTCTAATAGTCAATTCTTCTTCTAATTCTTTAGAGAAGCTTGTATATGAGTATAACTTTAACATGAGATAATAAGCCTATCTAGATATAAGCTCGAGCTTTATCTTCCTTGATAAGAATCTAGCTACTTCCTCATTATCCTTATCTCTCTTCTTCTTCCAGCATCTAGCCTGCTAAGTATCTCTTTCAAAACTTCATCAGTTATTGGAATATTTATCTTTCCAGCTTGAGCTAATCTGATCAATTGATCTTCTAGTTGTTCTACTAGTTCAGGTTTTACAAGCCTAAGGTTTGCAAGCCTCTGCCTAGCCTCTGGAGTAAGGATGATACGTAGTGCAGAAATTTTCTCTTGCTCTTTTCTTCTCCGCTCTTCTTCAGCAGCCTTCTGCTGCAACTCCATCATCTTCTTCATTCTAATCTTCTCTAATTCTTCTTCATCTATGGACATCGCTAACCCTGAAAATAGTTAAACACGGGAGAGTTTAAAGATTACTTAAGTTTAAAAATTTAACTCTCTTCTACCAAGGTCTAGACGATGTAGAGATTTTAAGTCTTCTTCATCTCTATCTTAAGAATAGCTTTTGCAGCTTCATCTAGAAGTTCTCTACCTTTATCTGTTAGCTTCCTACCTTTCTTATCTGCTTTCTCAACCAATCCAGCATTCTCTAATTGCTGTAATATCTTTCTAATTATTGCTCCACTACCCTTAAAGAATTTTGGAGGATGATGTCCAAGCCTACGCTTACCACCATAGATAGTTCTTAATCTAGATACTCCAATCGGTTCTTTCAAGTATAGTTTTCTCATTATTGAAGCAGCTCTAATATACCACCAATCAATGTTTTCTGGAGGTCTCTCTTTATGAACACCAGTCTTAACAAATATAGCCCATAATGGAGGCTCAATAATTTTATTCTCTTTTAAATAGTTAGCAACTTTCTCTATTAATCTCCAAGCATCAACAGATAGCACAGGCGACACCATCTGAAATGGAAGATAATATTCATCCATTATTAAATATATCTTTAATCTTGTAATATCTCTAAAGGTTTAGAGGGTAACCTACCGTGATCTTCCCTTATTAGCAGAAGTATTGCTTGATGATCTTGTATGCTATAGCTTTTATAATCTTCTAAATCTAGGAACTGAATATATTCAGAAAGTTTAAGTCTTGTTTACTGGTATTCTTTTAATGTACCCGCATCTCATACATTTTATTACTATGTGAGTACTTCTTCTATCTCTTACTCTTATTGTGAATGAGTTTGGCGTCCAGAAAGATGTTCCACATTTTCTACAGAACATCCTCTTATATTTCTTGGGAATTCTCACTCTTGCTTTCTGAGCTATGCGCATCGCTAGTAGAATGGCCTTTCTAGCTATCTCAGGTCTCTCAACTGCATGTCTTTTAGCGAAATCCATAAGCCTATCGATCCTATCAAGAGCGATCATCTTCAACTCTCTAGAAACCAAGACACCGACTACCAAACTAACTTGATCTAAGTTCTTCCCTTAATAGTTTAGCATATATTCTTCTTTTAATATTGTAGATGCGGGCCTATGCGTAAGGTCATTTTTGTTATTGTTGAAGCAGCTCTAGAGCTTGTCCCAGAAGAAATCTCAAACCATCCAGCAGTGATATCTTACGCTAGAAAAAGAGGTAAGAAGCCTAGTGAAGTTCTTCTCGATAGATCTTATCATCATGCTGCTATGCTGAAGCTTGAGAAGTCTTGGAAGAGGGGGAGACCAGACATAACCCACTTCACTCTACTAGAAGTTCTCGGCTCACCCCTAAATAGATCAAAATATGTAGAAACATATGTTGAGACACAGAGTAGACATATTATCTATATCAATTCAGAGACAAGACTGCCTAGAATATATGAAAGATTTAAAGGAGTAATAGAAAAGCTCTACAGAGAGCCAATAGTAGAGTCAAGTGGAAAGATATTGTTAAAGTTGGAGGAGGGTGGGATTAGAGATATAGTAAGTAGAGTGAAGCCTGATGTTAAGATATTATTGTCTGAGAAGGGTTTACAGATGAAGTGGAGTGAACTGGGAGAAAAGATAATTGGATACGATTACCCGATGTTGATGTTAGGAGGTTTTCCAAGAGGAGAATTTGAAGATGAGACTAAGATGAATGCAGACCTTGAAGTAAGCATATGGGATCAACCTCTAGAAAGCTGGATAGTAGCTTCTAGAATCTTCACGATACTAGAATATCTTGTACTTGGAATGAGTTAATATTCTAGTAGAAGATTAGGAATAATCCTATAAAGATAAGTATAGCTCCGATCACCTTCTTTACATCTTCTTGGCTAAGTCTCTTAGAACCTATATGTCCTCCGATAAAAGACATAGCAACAACCACTGGTACCAATATAGATATTAAGTAATTCTGCTGGATTACTATCACTAGTTTTGGAATGCGTGCTAGTAATCCAGCTAGAGAATTTGAGAAGATGAAAAAGGTTGTAGTAGCTGCCGTTGTCTTCGGCTCAGATATACCACCCAATAATAGTATAGGAGCTAGATAGACGCCTCCACCTATACCTGTAAGACCTGCTAGAAATCCTATTAATCCACCGATAAGAATAATATGTATAAAATTAACTTTAAGGCTGGCTATCGGTCTTCTAGAGAATAATGTTAAGATGCCTGAACCAGCTATAATTAAACCCATTATCAGTTTCAATAAATCTTCTGAGATAGTAAAAGATGCTACTCCTCCAAAGAATGCTAAGGGGACCGAGCCTATTAAGAGTAGTAGAAACCTCTTCTCTAAATATGTTCTCCATTTAGTGAATGATGCTCCTGTGCTAAAGATGTTAAATAGCAAGCTTCCAATAGCGGCTTGAGATGGAGTCAATCCTGAAAATATCAGTATTGCTAGGAAGATCGATCCTCCGCCGAATCCACCCATCGTGTAGATTAATACAGCTAAACTTGTAACAACAATAATCAAGAAAGTTTCTAGAGAGAACATACATAAAACCTAGCTTACTCAAACATCTAAATTTTAACAATACATATTAGGGTTTTAGAAGTTTAATATAGAAAAAATTGTAGGATGTTATTTTCCAAGTATTGTCTCGAAGAGGTCTTCATGTTCTACTTCTTCTTGGAGGATGTGTCTAATTATGTGGAATGTAACAGGGTCGGCCTTTACTCCTGTCAAATAGTTGAGTATCTTGTTGTAGACCTCGATAGCACATCCTTCAGCTTCTATGATGGCTTTACATACTGCTTTCAAGTCTCCCACGTTCTCAGGTATAGTGACATATGGACAGTTAGCTATCTTTACAAGATCTTCAAATCTTCTAGGAGGTTCATCACCTAATTGTATTATTCTTTCAGCAAGTTCAGATTGATGTTCAAGTTCTTCTTTAGCTATCTCCTCGATCTTACTGGCTATAGCGGGAGACTCAAGCCCCTCGACAATCTTAGCCAGTAAAGTATAGTAGTAAAAAGCAATCCATTCATCAGCATATGCTTTCTTCAACATATCGATAAGCTCTTTAACATTTACACCAGCTTTCTCTACAATCTCACGCCCTTTCTTTCCCATACAAAAAAGCTGTAAACAATACTATATAAGATTAATTTAATATTAATAATACTTGTATATATTGTGTGGTTTAATGTATCTCTTAAATTCAAATTACATTGAGGCTCAAGCCGGTTGAGAAATGCTGAACTAGTTAAAACTTTTTATAAATATATAAATAGAAATAAAAATTTAGTAGCTAAGGTAGGTCTTTTGCCATTATCCAATACCACTATATGCGTAAGGAGAAGATTATCTTGAATATTTAATTATCATTTATTTTTACTCGATTAGTGATGCAGATTTAAGCTTGGCTATCAAGTCTTGTAGTGGTGGTTTTACTTCTTCTACATCAACCTCTCCTTGACTGGCCAAATCTACTGCCACTTCTTCAAATGTCCTATTATCACATATACTCCAAATATATGCAACGATCTCGTCAACTCTATATGCTTCATTCAACTCATTAACAAGCAGTAGATTTCCTTCTTCATCTTTAACGAGTTCTCCCTTACGCTTAAGCTTAACCTCTTCCATTAAATAATATGTACAAAGACTACTATATTAGATTTTTGAAATTGTTTACTCATGTTAAAAATGTTAAAGTAATACATTCATTACATCATGTAAGGTTAACATAATCTTTCCAGCACTCCAAAAAGGATGATGGTGCTTAGCATGTAGGAGAAACAGCTCTTAGAAAGAGGAATAAATGTTTATTCTTCCTACAATCTTTCTTTAAATTCCTAAAAGCTGTTATACCGTTCTCTCAACGTACGATACATGAGTCTGAAGGTTTTGGTCGATGAGATTCTGGCCGAGCATACTCCTCTAATAAATGAATGGAAGAACATTGAGAAGATAACGAAGGATGTTAAAACTGAAGAACCTAAGACAAGAGAAGAAAAATATGATTTCCTCAAAGTATTAACAGATCTTTTTGGAATGTCTCATAAGTTTATGTCTAGGTTCAAGGTGCACGAGATAAGGGAAGAACGATTCATATTCCCTGAGATGAGTGAGAGAGGTAAAGAATCTCTAGTGCATAGATTGTTAGACGATCATAGGAAGATAGATGAACTACTAGAGAAGATGAGAAGACTTTTAGAGGATTATCGTTTCGAGAAGATCTCTGCTAAAGAGCTTGCAGAGCAATCGCTAAAGATCCACAAAGAGGTATCGAGTATAGTAATGGAACACGTAAAGATAGAAGATGAAGAATTTCCTAAATTAAAGTAGTCTCTATTTTCCAACTTTATTTTTTAAGATAAAAGAAGTAGCATAACTGCAACTTAGGAGAATGTGTGAAAAAGTTACAAAAATTTTTGTAAAAAGAATATTTATTTATCTGCTGGATGTATAAAGTTTTGAGATAGTATGAGTGCACCCATGAAGTTGAGAGATATGGTGAAGGAGGTTCTATCAGAACATGATTCTTTACTAAGGGAATGGAACGATATTAGAGAGAGGCTTACAAGAGCAGGGGAGAAGAGACCTAAGAGCAAAGAAGAGCTTCACGAAGCATTCGGGGTTCTCTCAGATGTCTACTCTAAAGCCTACCTATTCATGTCGAAGTTTGCAGTCCATGAGCTAAAAGAAGAGTACTGGATCTATCCAGACATGAATGAGAGAGGGAGACTAGAAGTAACGTTGAGATTGATCGATGACCATAGAAGGCTCAACCTTATGCTAGACGAGATTAGGAAGGCTTTAGATGAATACCGCTTCATGAAGATTGAAGAATGGGAGTTGAAGGATAAGATAGAAGCTACTAACAATAAGATGAACTCTCTACTTATGGAGCACATGAAGATCGAGCATGAAGAATTTAGCAAATTATTATAAATATAACCACATATTTTTTATCTAAAAAGAGGATTGCCTCAATCTTCTAGATGAAAGATTGGGAATAGTTTTCATCTATCTAGATGTTTACACGAGTACATTAAAATACACGTGTTTATAAAAGGTAGTGTATGAGTGATTTAGCAGAGAAGATAAGGCAGAAGCTCACAGTTGATGAATCGGTCATGATAGAGCAGATGTTGGATAGGCTCAGCAAGCTATTAGGTCTTACAAGAGATGGAAAGATCTTGATCAAGTTCGATAGAACGAAGGTAACTACTCGGAGCTTGATCTCTATCTACGCAGTAGGTAAGCTCATGGCGAAGCAAGCAGGCTACTCATCGGAAGACTACGTAAGCATAGATGAACTCTCACGAGAACTTGGAATAGATGGGAAAGTAGTTGGAGCTAGAGTATCTGAACTTAGAAGAGAAGGCGTATTGATAAGTGTAGAGAGAGGTCAGTACAAGCTCAACCCATCTTACATAGAATACATACTGTCCGAGGTTGAGAGGCAGATAGCTCAGTGAGAACAGAAATGAAGAAACATGTAGCGAAGCCTAGAGAAACGACTCCACCATTTAGTAAACATGTAATTGATGATTGAGAGATACTCAAAACGTATTTAATATCTCGTTGATGGAGTCTCCGCTGAATTTAGGGATAATCTGCATGCGGCCGGCGGGATTTGAACCCGCGACCACCAGCGTTCTACCGTTGGTCTAACGTTGGCAGGCTGGTCATAGGTCTCTTAAGACGTCCTACCAGACTAGACTACGGCCGCTACCATATACTTTTCACCTATGATTATTTTAGGTTTTCCTCACATAATCTTCACAATTTTAAAAAGCTATTAACAATTGAACTCAGATCAAGAGTTAGACAGTTACTAAAATATAGTATTCTGCTATTCTCATTACTCACGATCTTCATCTTTGTAAAATAAGACGTGTTCGAGATAAAGGATTATGAAGAGAAGTTTATTGTAGGAAAACTTTAGATACATCGATATTAAATTTTTCAAGTAAGAAAATACTTAATTGGATAGCGTCTTCACTACTTATATTTGCTTCAACAAAATATGATCCAATTCTTTTAGGATCTTTGAATTTAGAGTTATCCATATGTTTGGGTTCTATGTTAACAATTACTCTTTTTCGAGCTTTTGGAGGTGAGACTGGAAGGTCTTCATCCTTGAGCTTACCAGCATCTATCAACCAACTAACTGTGCTTAACAATATATCTCTCCACTTATTAATCTGATATGGTCTACCATCTGGAAAGATTATTCTTGAGTAGGGGGTGCTTCCCCAGGTTTAACCTTCAACTTGGTTATCTGTATCCCTAACTTAACTTCTTTCTCTATATGCTTAATTATCATAAGTTCAGATGGCAGTCTCAATTCTCTATTCAATCTCCATATTGTGAATGCTTTTCTAATAATCTCGTAAGGCTTATCGTTCACTATATCCCATTCTACGATCTTCTTCTCTGGTAAAGGTATGGGTTTATGTGTATCATAGATCTCCCACTTTACACCATCTGTTGTAATAAAATATGGTACACCAGTAGTTATACAGTAGTTGATATACTGCTCGATCTTCTC
>JANXDW010000040.1 GCA_025058515.1 Aigarchaeota archaeon | reverse complement strand
CATGTTAGAAAACTTGCTAGAAAACTATCTATCAGAGGATTTAGAGTAGACCTGGTCTCTGCAGAATACTTGAAGACCCCTAGATTAAAGAGGCTGGCTAACCCATCATACGCTTTATGCTCACCTCTAAAAGTATTTTTACGAGATTATGAGATAGTACACGGGCACAACCTTCCATCTCTCCCAGCAGTCTTATACTCTAGTGGAAAGAAGATCTTAACACTACATGGACTATACTCTAAGCAGATAAGACTACTACATGGTAAACTCTTCGGGTATGCAGCGAATATGATAGAGAGAACCACTTTGAAGAAGTTAGATACTATAACCACTGTATCTATAGAAGCTGCATGCTACTATAAGAGCCTAGGGCTCAGAGTAGAGCATATACCGAATGCTGTAGACCTCTCAGATATGCCGAAAGAAGCTGAAAGAATTAGTGAACCACAAATAATCTATCTAGGTAGATTATCTTATGAGAAGGGTGTAGACCTACTACTTAGAGCAGCGTTCAAGTATAAAGTTAGAGGGTTGGTCATAGCAGGAGATGGTCCATTAAGAAGATACTTTGAGAAAGCTCATGAAGATAAGCTTCTCACATATTTGGGAGCATTACCTAGGCAGAGAGCTTTAAAGATACTTGCAGGCTCAGATGCTGCAGTTATACCTTCTAGAGAAGAAGGTGTGAGCACGTTCTTACTTGAGGCCATGGCCCTTAGAGTTCCTGTGATAGCTACTAGAGTAGGAGGAAATGTAGAGATAGTTAGAGACCGTTTAGATGGATTGCTTGTAGAACCGAGAGTAGAAGAGATAGTTAAAGCAATCGGCATAGTGCTTGGAGGACTTGAAGATTTAGAGAAGATTACCAGCAATGCTTATAGGAGAATTCTAGAAGAATTCAACTGGGACATAGTACTAGATAAGTATCTAAAGCTATACAGTAGAATCCTCAACCAATAGTTCCCCGTATACCACAAGTCTGGAAAAATCGGTTAAAGTAGTCTTCCATAATTCAAATGCTTAAATAGTCTTGAGTTGAAACCATTCTATAGAAGAGAGCTTGCATCATGAACCTAGAAGATCTAAGTCTTAAGGGTGGAAGACAGGTTGGGAATAAGTTTACCAAATATAAAATACTTCATAGAGGCTAAGATAGAAGTAGAAGGAATCGTTGATAGAAATGATATAGTTGGAGCAATATTTGGGCAGACTGAAGGATTATTCAGTAGTGAGCTAGATTTAAGAGAACTCCAGAAAGCTGGGAGAATAGGTAGAATAGAGATTACAACAAGTGTTCAAGGCGATAAGACCATAGGCAGAATAACCGTCCCATCAGCTCTCGATAAACATGCTACAGCTCTAGTGGCCGCAATGGTTGAAAGCGTAGATAAAGTAGGACCATACCCAGCTAAAGTAAAGATTGAGAAGATAGAAGATACAAGAGCAGAGAAGAAAAAGAAGATACTGGATAGGGCTAGAGCAATCCTCTACGAGTGGGAGAAGAGCAAAGTCCCTGAAGATGATCAACTAGTAAGAGAGCTTGAAGAGACAGTAATAAAGGCCAAGGTTATAGAGTATGGTCCTGAGAGACTACCAGCAGGGCCAGATGTTGAATCAAGCGAGGATCTAATAGTAGTTGAGGGAAGAGCAGATGTAATAAATCTTCTTAGATATGGATTTAAGAACGTAGTAGCGGTAGAAGGTGTAAAGATCCCTAAGACCATACAATCTCTATTAAGCAAGAAGAGGAAGGTGATAGCATTTCTAGATGGAGATAGAGGTGGAGACATGATACTTAACGAGCTTATAAGAATGGATCTCAAGATAGATCTAATCGCTCGAGCACCATATGGAAAAGAAGTAGAAGACCTTACAGGTAAAGAGATAGCTGAAGCTCTTCAAAGAGCAGTACCACTACAAGATGTTGTGAAAACGATGAAGGTCAAACCCAAGTCCGAGGAGGTAGAGCTACCACCAAAGATAAAAGAATATGTAAAAGAAGTAGATGGAAAACTGATGTCTATAATATTGGGGGATGAGCTTACTGAGCTGGCTAGAGTACCAGTAAGCGAGCTGGCCCGTAAACTAGAAGAGTTAAAGAACGATGTGAAATACGTGGTCTTCGACGGTATAATTACACAACATCTAATAGACATTCTTTCAGATGCTCCTAGAGATGTATACTTGATAGGAGTTAGATTGGGAGATATCTCCAATCCATCACCTAGAGTCCACATGCTTATATCTGATAGAATATAACTTAAACAAGATAATGTTCCAGTAACAGCTGCTGATTTAGGCATTAACACTATCTTCTCAAGAAGACCTCATAAGAAAGTTGAAGCATGAGCTTACGTTCTACTCAGTTTTAGAGGATAGTAAAGAGTAGCAACGACCCCTCCTAGTCCAAGTATCTTTTCAGAAGCTTCTAATCCATCAAGAATAACTCTAAGGTTTAGCTTACCACGTTCAACTTCATCTAACAAGGTCGCCACTTCTTCTTCAACGATCTTCTCCCATAGAAACTGTTCAGCTACAAGAACTTTCTCTACATTCTTCATCTTCAGAGACTCCAATACTTCTCTTAACCCTAACGCAACTTTCTCAGGATTCTCCGACATCCTCTTTATAAATTCTTCAACTTCAAGAGAATCTCTTACAGGTTTAAGCTCTTCTGCATAATCTTTCAGCTCACCACTTCTAAGAGCTTCTCTCAACCCTTCCTCTCTACCGAGTGAGGTATACCCACGTTTTACAATTTTATTCAATAGTTTTACAGCATTCTTCTTTAGAAATTTCATGAACTCTTCAACAGATATACTAGACCCCAGGATTACTATTTCAAAGTCTTCTTCTTTCAACATCTTTTCAACTAGCTTCACTACCTCGTAGAAAGATTCATGCATATTGCTATCATGTAAGTCTTCAAGCATCTTACTCTTTGGAGAGATACTTTTAGAGTAAAGCATCTTGAGCCCTATATTACTAAACTCTGCAACAGCGACCCCCTCATTATCTAAAGTTACACATAGAATCTTCTTTCTCTCCTTCTTCTCAACATAGTTTAGAGAGAATGAGTAGAGTCTATTGAACCTCTCTCTACTCTCTATCTTGATCTCTAGACTTGGATGAACATAGATTGTATGATATTTTCCTACTAAGTCTAGCTTCTTACTCTCGTAGATTATTCGACCGGAGAAACCAATTCTCCTGAGAAGTGGATCAACGATCTTCTTCTCTACTTCTACTCCAAGAGTTACCAGCACCCTCTCACTATCATATCTACCGTCTGCACGCTCCTTCTTCACTTCACGACTAGACTCAGAATACACTATATCGTTCAAACCAACTAATCTAAAGATATTCAATAAGTCTAGAGTATTCTCAGGGACTAGTATGATAGATCTCTTTAAACGATCGATCTTTTTAACTATCAACTTAAAACTCCCCTTATCCCTAGTATATAGATGTCGAGATTGAGTAATAATAAATATCTCTGGTGAACATTCTCATATCGGTGGATTGGAGGTAAAGGTCGTCTACGATGAAGAGAGATGGACTTTGCTTAGGAATCTTAGAGATAAAGCTTTGAAACTTATGGATATGTTGAGATGGAAAGGTTTAGAGGCCATAGTTTATGGAAGTATAGCTCGTGGAGATGTAAGACCTAAAAGCGATGTAGACGTATTCATACAGTATCCTATAAGCTCAGCGATCCTACAAGTATACTTAGAAGAGAGTAGATTCAAGATCTATAGGAAAGTATTAGTACAAGCTACTCCAAGCTATGTTCCCAAAGCATACATCTACCTAGATGAAGAAGAGTTAACATCGATAAGCTTTCCACTTGCTAAGATGAAGAAAGAAGAACTTGAATTCTACAAGCTGGCAGGTCAACTCGACTACACCAAGCTTAAAGAAGGCATCAGGGTCCCGGGAATAAATAAAGATCTATTATTGATAATTCCTGTAGAAGATGGTCATATAGAGAGCCCTGTGACAATGAATATAGAAGCCTCCGCTAAGATTCTAGGAGTAGATCCTCGGATACTTAGAAATAGGATAAAAGTCTTAGAGAGGAGGAGGGAACATGGAAGAACAGGGGTTTACAGAGAGATAGAAGTATCTAGAGAAGAAAACTTTGAAGATATATTAAGCTATCTAGAGGCTAGAGACCCAGCTCTACGGAGAAGACTTAGAATGGAATAATAAAATATACTTCTTATCTACTCTTTGCCTCACATCTCAGAGCTTAACAGAAATAGGATGAAGATCTTAAACAATCTATTACTCTTTACCTTAACAAAACTCAACAAAAATATTATTCACATTATTCTCATATACCTAGTTTCTCCAAATATTTGGGCATGGGAGGATCGGTTTTATAAGAGTATGGGCAGTATTAATTGGAGAATACTGGGATAGGTGTGAAGGATGGTTGAGAAGGGTGGAGATGATTACATGAAGAGGATGGCCGATGCTTTGAGAAGTGGAGCTAAGATGCTCTCAGATACATGTCCTGCATGTGGGAGCCCGATCTTCGAGATAAAAGGAGAACTATGGTGTTTAAAATGTAATAAAAGAGTAATAAAAGTCAGATCGGATCAAGAGATAAGCACAGCTTTATCAATCTACAGTTTAATGAATACTGCATCTGTTCTGGCCACAAAAATAGAAGAATTAACAATTCTACTATCTAGAACAGTTGATGTTGATGAGATAAAGAAGATCTCTGAGACACTAAGTACTACTTTAAAAACTCTTGAGCAAACATTAAAAATACAGAAGATTCTCAGAAGACAAGCTAAAGAGTGAAAAACTCTACACCTATCAAGACGATGAGTAATACTATCAGAATACACGTATCAATATAACAACATATGCTTAATTCTTACCCTCTACAATCTGTAGACAATATAATTTTTAGAAAACAGTAAGTGTAATAGTATCTATAATCATTTTATGATAAAATGAAAAACATTTGAAAGCTAAAAAATTCAAAATCTGATAAATTTGCACATTTCAGAGAGGCTAATAACGAAAATAAGATCTCAGCATTCAAAATAGAACTATGTGGTTCACTAGTAATCTCGTCGATTAAGAGAAAACTCAAGTCTTCTCCAATAGAAATGAAGGGGTTTACCGTATTTCTTGTGAAGACTATATTTTAGGAGAGTAAGAAGTGTAGAAAGCCTTTCTAAAAGCTTATCGAGTTTAGAGTTCACACATCCCTATACAGTTTGTGAAGACATGAAGAGCCTGCATTGGAAATTTTAGTATCTTCCCTGACCCCTCTATTTCCAATGGAAGACTATCTACGGAGAATAAGCCTTGCTTCATGGAATCTTAAAGAAAAATAATGTAAAAAGTATATTTTTCTAGTGAGTTAGTTTCAAAAATGTTTCTAGAGATATCCTTTAGGGGCTTCATCTATGAAAGATGACAATAATGTTTTCAATAAAGTAGAAGGGCTTCATCTCCAATTGAAGAAGAGGGGTGCGGACGACCCATTATTAGAAGTTGTTGAGAGAGCTTTGCAGAGACCTAGAATATTTAAAGATAGGCTAGTAATGCGTTCAGATTATATTCCTGATAGCTTACCGCATAGAGCTGAACATATCAGAAGACTTGGAGAGATGTTATCTCCTTCTCTCAAACTTTCTAGAGCTAGCAACATCTTTATATATGGTAAGACTGGGACAGGGAAAACCGCTGTCGTAAAATACGTATTTAATAGATTTAAAGAAATTGCTGAACTTCAAGGGCTTCCTCTTCTATTCTCTTATATAAACTGCCGTATATCTGGTACAGAGTATAGAGTATTGGCTGAGCTCTGCGATGCGATAGGAGTAAAAGTGCCTTTCACAGGTCTCTCAAAAGCCGAGGTCTTCAATAGATTTAGAAGCGCTCTAAAGGAGAAGAGCATTATCTTAATATCGTGTCTAGATGAGATAGATGTACTTGTAAAGAATTACGGTGATAATCTTCTATATGAGCTAACTCGTGTTAATGAAAACTTTGAGGGGGGAGGATTAAACATTGTAGGTGTATCAAACGACCTTCACTTTAAAGAATTGCTAGATCCAAGAGTCTTGAGTAGTCTAAGTGAAGAAGAACTAGTCTTCCACCCGTATACAGCATTAGAGCTTGTAGATATACTCCTTGAAAGAGCGGCCAAGGCTTTCTACTCTGGAACAGTTCCAGAAGAAGTAATAAGATTATGTGCTGCTATTGCTGCTCAAGAGCATGGTGATGCTAGGAGGGCCATAGACCTACTTAGAGTTGCTGCTGAGATATGTGAGAGGAGTGGGGGAAGCGTTGTAGAAGAGAAGCATGTAAGATTGGCGCAGAACATGATCGAGAAAGGAAGAGTATTCGAAGCATTATCTACACTTCCTCTACATAGTAAAATCGTCTTAACATCATTATACTTACTAGTAAAGAATGACATACTGAATTCTTTCTCAGGTACTGTATATGAAGTCTATAGAGAAGTCTGCTCTCTACTGGGTGTAGAAGCCTTGAGTAGTAGGAGAGTCAGTACGCTTATCTCTGAACTAGATATGCTTGGAGTACTTAGTAGTGAGATAGTCAATATGGGTAGATATGGTAGAACTAGAAGGATAACTCTATTGACCCCTGTAGATGAAGTGGAGCAAGTAATAAAGAGCGATGATCTACTTAAAACGCTTCTCGACCATAAGGTCAACTTTTTAAAGCTGGAAAACTTTAAGAAATATAATGAGAAAACATGATATTAAACCTGTGTCTCAGAGATCTGTAGAAGTCTCGATAACGGCAGTACTTCAACGGTGTAGGCGTCGTGGAGTACGTTAGAAAAAAACTAGTTGAAGAAGCTTTAAGAGAAGGATATAATCTGACTCTAGAAGCTATATCTACTCTAGAGTCTCTCCAAAACCCTATCGAAGTTCTAAGAGAGGTTATCAAATACTTGAAGACAACTAAACCAGATGTAATCGTTATAAATAATGAACACATAGGAGAAGTAGGCTCAAAGACAGTAGAATCTGCATATGCTTTCTCTGAAGTGGTATTTGAGAAATCTCTCTTAAAAGAATGGACTCCAAGCATAGATATTGATGAAAGATATCTGAAACATTACGAGATAGAGGGAAAGATTGTAGAATTTCAGAACTATTTTAATAGTAGGTATGCGAAGTTGAAGAACATTCTCGAGCAGAGAGGTGGCCCTTCTTCAAGATTAACAGATGCTCTAAAGAGTCTGAAAGGTACTGAATTATTTCTCGTAGTAATGCTTTTGGAAAAGAAGGAGACAGAGCAATCAGTGATCTTAGAGGTTGAAGATAATACTTCAACTACTAGAATCGTTATCCCAAAGAAGGATAGTGAGTTGATAAAGAAAGCTGAGAAACTTCTACTAGATCAAGTCTTCGGAGTTAGAGTAGTAAAGATTAATAATACTTTAATTCCTAGAGATATATTCTTACCAGATATACCTATAAAATCTAGAAGAATTGATAGAGAAGCTCCAGAGGTCTCTATCGTTTTAGTATCAGACCTCCACGTAGGTAGTAAGAAGTTTAGAAGAGATTCGTGGGAAGAATTCTTAGACTGGCTCAACAATTCTAGAGACCCAGAAGCTAAAAGAGTTGGATACTTATTGATCGCAGGAGATATAGTTGACGGAGTCGGCATCTTTCCACACCAAGAGAAAGAGCTTGAATATACTTCAGTAGTTCAGCAGATCGAAGAATTAAATAGACTACTCTCAGAGATACCTAAACACATCAAGGTAATAATTTCTGTGGGAAACCATGATCCTGTCGAGAAGGCTCTCCCTCAACCTCCACTCTCCAAAAAGTATAGAGCGATGCTTGAGAAAGATAGAGAATACGTATTTATCGGGAACCCTGCATCAATTAAAGTTGAAGGTAGAAGATTACTTGTATACCATGGGCAAAGCCTGGATGACATCATCCAGCATCTTCCCAACGTCTCATACTCTATTCTAGGACGAGAGATAAAGAACGTGCTTGAAGTACTACTTCAATGTAGGCATCTAGCACCTATTTACGGTGAGAATACTCCTATTCTCCCAACGCCGGAGGATCTCCTAGTTATAGAAGATGTACCAGATATAGTACACACTGGCCATGTTCATGTAGCTTATGTTGGAAATTATCGTGAAGTACTATTAGTGAACAGTGGTACATGGCAAGATCAGACAAGTTATCAAAGAGAATTAGGTTTAGAGCCGACGGTTGGAACAATGGTATTAGTTGACCTCAAGACTCTGACAGCTAAACTCAAGAAGTTTACATAATCCTATAGATGTTTTCCAGCAATCTACTTCTTGAACATTATCTCCACGTAGCTTGTATCTGGTTTTATCTTCTTGAAAGGTATCCCTCCTCCTTCATAGAATTTTGTAAAGAACTCGTACAAGTGGAGCCTGAGAGCTTGTATGAACACCATCAACCCTTCGAGGGCCATGATCCCTAGATTTCCAATTATGAGTATCGGTAGACTACTCCATCCTAGTAGATGCCATGAAGCATTCAAAAGCATCAATAGAGCTGTGTGGACGAGCAAGAGCACTGTAAGCCTGACATAACTAAGAGTATTAGACATAAAGTGTATAATGTTCTCCAGTAGCTCGAGTAACCCTTCACCGATTAATGGAGTAAACTTTTCTCTCTTCTTCTCAACGAAGGCTTCTATTATAGGTCTACCTAAAATTAGTGTAAAGATGCTTAAGAGTGCTCCTCCTAAAACTATGGGAGCTAGGTCTTTGGTCGGTATCCCGAGGTATGGTACAGGATTTTCAGAAGATGTTATGCCTCCTAGGTCTCCTCCAGCACCGAAGAAGCAGAATGCGAAGAGTATGCCGAAGATATACATTGTTATCGTTGGAAGTTTTGCAGTAAATGCTTCAACGTATTCTCGATGTTTTAGAGCTTTCTTAAAACTTAACGTGTAGCCTATAGTCAAGTGTGTGGCCCCTAGAAATAGTGTAAACTGTATAAGCTTAAGAACTTCATTCATATCAAACCTAGTCGCTTCACCATGTTTCTCAACTAAGTGTATTACTTCAGGTTTAGGAAATGGGAAGTAGACCTTGAACCCGAAAGCCTCACCTAGTATGAATCCAGCTATAGCTGAAGAGATACCTAGTAGTGTTAATAGCTTAGCCCATTCTTTGAGATTTCCCGCAACCCTCTTATACATAAACAATCCGAATAATGCGATTACTAGACCTTGACCTAGGTCTGCGAACATTATACCGTAAAAGATTGAGAAGAATACTGCTACATATGGTGTAGGGTCTAGTTCATCGCTTCTCGGAACTCCTTGTATAGAAGTTATATTCTCAAAGCTCTTGACAACCCCCTTGTTATTGAGTAGAGTTGGAGCTTCCCGTTCTTCACTCTCCTCTCCTCCGAAGAATACTCCATATCTCTCTCCAAACTCAACTCTGAATCTATCTACAAAATCTTCTGGAATATAACCATGGATTATTCTAAATCTCTTCAATCTTCCTTTAACTCCAAGATTGTGGAGAAGTTCTCCAACTACTTGGATGGCTTCCCTCATAGCAACTATCTTGCCTCCAAGCTGATCCTTAATCTTCACAATATTCTTTTCAGCTCTCTCTAATTCTTCCTCTATATTTCTCCTCTTCTCCACTAATAAGTTGTAAGCTTCATTAATATTCTGTGGAAGATCTGGAGGTATTGTGAAAGGCTTAATCCCGAAGCCTCTGAGAACTCTATCAACTCTTTCTTCATCTTCTCTTAATGATACTATGAGGAGGGCTGTAAGATTCTTCTCTAATGGGATATCTACTATAGAAGATGTAGGTAAACTTCTCTTTATCTCTTCAATACTTCTACCCTCGATAACAGTGAAGACCCCATAGAATCTCTTAAGCATCTTAAGCCTAGCAGGATCTATATTGAAGTCTTTTAACAATCTTAAGCTAGATAACATAATCTCAACTTGTCTAAGCTCTTCTCTCAATTTCTTAGATTTCTCTAAAGACTCTTTTGCTTCTTGAATAATTGGCTGAGCCTCAGACTCCAACTTCTTAATCAATTCTTCAACTTCGCTTATCTCTATCTTCTCTTTACGGATTTGATAACCTTTCACCAGCTGATCTATTATTCCTTTTTCTACAGAGATGTTTAGCGATGATATTAATGCATCTAACTCTACGCTGAGCTTCTTTAAGACATCGTAAGCTTTACTAATCTTCTCATCCAGCTCCCCATCCTCTTCTTCTACGTGGAACCATTCAAAGCTGTATAGTTCCTTAATGACATCACTAAGCCTGTGCTCTGGAACTATCAGTGTAACTCTAGTAAGATCTCTAAGCCCCAAGAAGACCCCTCTTCGCTACTCTACATCCAATAGTAAAATATGGGCATCATATAAACATCAAATATTAATTTATACTAGAAGCTAAAGAGATCTTTTCTACGACCACCATCTTTGAATAATTTTTACCACGTGGTTATCCTATCTCTACTATAGATGCAACTTTATTTCTTAGCTTTTACGTAATTCTAAGATAGACTTGAGGGTTATAGTGATTGGGTCTAAGCCGTTTGTCTCTGGATTTAGGCTCTCAGGAGTTAAAGGAATAGAAGTAGACTCACCTCAAGAACTACTTCAAGAGTTTGAGAAGCTTACAAATAGAGAAGACGTAGGTTTAATAATCTTAGATGAAGATCTATCAAAACATGTTAGAGATAGAATAAATAAGGTTAGGATTGAGCGTGCTGTACCTTTGATATACGAGTTATCAGGGATAAGGTCTGAAAAAGAGAAGGTAGATTATAGGAGTGCTCTAAGAAGAATACTTGGAGTTTAAACGACAACTACCAGTAGATAGCGGGATTTGCTGAACCTAATATAAATGACTATAAATTATAGTTTGTTACCGTAAATCGAAGGAGAGTGCGGTATTGTATACTCAAGGATTGACTAAGATTATAGATGAAGTAGTTGATAAAGTTTTAGTAGATCTAGAAAAATCTTTTCAAGAAATATTGAGAGATGTTGAAGCGCTAATCAAGAAGGAGCGGGAAGAGACATTAAGATCAGCTGAAGAGATTGTTGAAACATTTGAGAAGAGAAGTGAAATGATGAAGTCTAGAATAAGTAGCTTAACTCAAGTCAAGGTTAGGGGGAGAAAGCTAGAAGTTCTTGAAGAATGTGTTAACAAAGTTGTTGAAAGAACTTTAGAGGTTATTAGTGAAAAGGCCGAAAGAGGAGAATTAGATGAGCAGTTAGAGAAGATGCTTAAAGAGGCCATGGATATTGTTAATGTAAAACGATTGAAAGTTTACACAAGCCTCAGGCTAAGAGAAAGGTTGAGAACGGTTATCAAAAATCTACCTATGAAGGATGTCGATATAGTCGTAGAAGATGAACCGGTGGAGACCGTATTTGGCATAATAGTTAAAAGTTCAGATGGTTCTATCAGCTATGATAATAGGATCGAGACTAAACTAGAGAGATTGAGACCAGAGATAAAGAAAACAGTAGCATTGTTAATAAGCTGATTTCCGTAAACTCTGTAAAGACAAAAATATAATTAGAGTCCATAGAGTTCATTCAATAGCTAATCTAGGAGAAAGATGTAGAAAAAATAATCTACATATCCACTAATTCAATTCTAATTCAAACAAGATTAGTAGAGAAATACTTATCTTGATCTTCTATAAAGGTTTTGATAAAATGAGTTCGAGATCCAGTTTGAGACATAGAAGTTCAACTTTAACTGAAGGTATAGAGCGTTCTCCACATAGAGCACTCCTCAGAGCAATAGGATTATCTGAAGAAGATCTAGCTAGACCTTTAGTAGCTTTAGCGAACTCGTGGAATGAGGTTGTTCCAGGTCATGTTCACTTGAATAAGTTAGCAGAGAGAGTTAAAGATGGGGTAAGGTCTAATGGAGGAGTTCCACTTGAATTCAATACAATCGCTGTATGTGATGGCTTATCGATGGGTCATGAAGGGATGAAGTTCAGTCTTGTCAGTAGAGAAGTAATAGCAGATAGTGTAGAGATAATGGTTGAAGCCCATAGATTCGATGCGTTAGTCGCTTTATCAAGTTGTGATAAGATCGAGCCCGGCATGATGATGGCCATAGCCCGCCTCAACATACCTTCAATCTTCTTGAACGGTGGTCCGATGTACACAGGCAGGTTAGGAGATAGGAGGCTATGTTATGGAGATGTATATGAAGCGATAGGCAAATATTCTACAGGCAAGATAACGCTTGAAGAACTGAGGCTTATTGAGAAGTATGCTTGTCCAGGTCCGGGGTCTTGTGCAGGGCTCTATACTGCAAATACTATGGCTATACTTTTCGAGGCCATGGGGATCATGCTTCCAGGAGCATCTACTATACCTGCAGTAGATTCGAGAAGACTTGAAATAGCTTACAGAACAGGTTCAACTCTTATGAATATGTTGGAGATAGGTCTTAAACCCTTAGATATACTAACCTATGAAGCATTCGAGAACGCAATTGCCGTCGATATGTCTATAGGAGGTTCAACAAACGCAGTCCTCCATCTTCTCGCTATAGCTAGAGAAGCAGGAGTAAAACTCACATTAGATGATTTTGATAGAATAAGTAGGAGAACACCTTACTTTGTAGACTTGATCCCTGGAGGTAGGTATGCTGTAGAAGACTTAGACATGGTTGGAGGAGTCCCGATAATTATGGAGAAGCTATTAGAGGCAGGATTGGTAAATGGTGAAGCATTAACCGTAACTGGAAAGACAGTTAAAGAAAATCTAAGAGAGTTTAAACCTCCAGTAAGAGAGTTCAGAGATATCGTTAGAGACCTCAGCAACCCAATATCTAGACGTGGATCCATCGTAATATTGAGAGGGAACTTGGCCCCTGAAGGAGCGGTGGTAAAGATAAGTGGTGTAAAGAACCTTTCCCATAGAGGTCCAGCAAAAATATACGATTCAGAAGAAGAAGCATTTAACGCAATTATGAATAGAGAAGTAGAACCGCGAGATGTAGTAGTGATTAGGTATGAGGGGCCTAGAGGCGGTCCGGGAATGAGGGAGATGCTATCAGTTACAGCAGCTATCGTAGGTCAAGGTCTAGGAGATAGTGTAGCAATGGTAACCGATGGAAGATTCTCTGGAGCAACGCGGGGATTGATGGTTGGACACGTCTCTCCTGAAGCAGCTGTCGGCGGACCCATAGCCTCTCTAGAAGATGGAGACATCATAACTATAGATGTGCCGAACAATAGGATCGATGTAGAGATAGATAGAGAAGAGATGGAGAAGAGATTATCGAAGTGGTCTCCGCCGAAACCTAGATACCATTCAGGAATACTTGCAAGATACTCTAAGTATGCTCTCTCAGCATCCCTTGGAGCAGGCACAGCATAACTATCTTCCAATAATCTTCTCAGAAGCCTTCGCAACCCTCTCAACATACTCTCTCATAGTGTACACTCTCAAGATCTCGTAAATCTCAGATGTAAATTTCAAGAGAGGAGAATAGTATTCTTTCAATACTATTTTTTCATCTTCCTGCATATAGAACTCCAACCTATCTCCACCTATGTATGGTAGAGGTGGAATGTAGGGCGTATCTATCCAGACAAGGTTACGGGGGACACCTGCTTCTTCAGCTATCATTTCCTCAACATCATTTATAGCTTCTGGATCTCTAATCAATCTTAACTTCTCCTTTTTCTCATAAGCTCTGTACTCGTATGCAACTTTTGGAAGTATCCTCTTCTCAATATTCTTAATTATCTCTCTTGTCTTCTCGTTCTGACGCATCATGCACCACACCGTGTAATCGTCATGATTAAGAAATTCCTCAACGCTCATCGATGTAAAATCTAGTCTTTCCCCAAGCATTTTGACTCCTCTCAAAAACATCGCTTGTGCAGCTCTAACAGTATGGTGAAAGTAAATATTCATGAAGCTCTGGTATCTCGCTATGGCGAGCTCTTCCACAACACCTAAAGCTCTAGTACTAAGCGCAAGCCTCCCATTAATCAATTTACTGGTATAGATTATTCTCTCTATATCTACTATTCCGTAGAAAGCACCGGTAAAGTAAGAATCTCTTAGTAAGAAGTCTAGCTTATCAACATCTACTGGTCCAGTTACAACCGTCCCGATAGGATCTTTCTTCTCCAATACATCTACAACATCTCTCACAGATACGCTGCATCTTTCTATACTTTCACTTATCTCTGGATCATTGATTAAGATCTTTAAAGTTATGTCTTCATGGGTTAGGCTTTTCTCTCTTAGTAGAGCTTCTAGAAGATGTGAGTAAGGTGTATGCCCTATATCGTGAATCAACCCTGCAATAGTTAAGACTTTAAGCTTATGAGGATCTAGACCAAGCCTCTCACCGAACATTCTAGCTAAGTGCATACATCCGAGAGAGTGGTCAAATCTAGTATGCCTAGCCCCAGGATAAACTAAGTAAACAAACGGTAGCTGATGAATCCTCCTAAGCCTCTGAAAAGCAGAAGTATCAACAATATT
Organism: Aigarchaeota archaeon; assembly: GCA_025058515.1. GTDB lineage: Archaea > Thermoproteota > Nitrososphaeria_A > Caldarchaeales > Wolframiiraptoraceae > Geocrenenecus. The sequence continues at coordinate 18 of JANXDW010000040.1, read as the reverse complement.
CAATAGTTCTTCATCTAA
>JANXDW010000036.1 GCA_025058515.1 Aigarchaeota archaeon | reverse complement strand
GGAAAGGCCTTCAACCTGTCCATCATCCTGCCGTCGCCCCCGGTAAGGTTTCCGGCGTTGACTCCAATTAAGCCGCAACGTCCACCCCTTGTGGTGCTCCCCCGCCAATTCCTTTAAGTTTCAGCCTTGCGGCCGTACTCCCCAGGCGGCGGGCTTAATGGTTTCCCTTCGGCACCGCGCCAGCCCGTAGCTGGCGCGACACCTAGCCCGCCTCGGTTACAGCTGGGACTACCGGGGTATCTAATCCCGATCGCTCCCCCAGCTTTCGTCCCTCACCGTCGGGCGTGTTCTGGCCGACCGCCTTCGCCACTGGTGGTCCTCCCGGGATCAGTGGATTTTACCCCTACCCCGGGAGTACCGTCGGCCTCTCCCACCCCCAAGCCCAGTAGTATTCTCCGCAGCCCGGCGGTTAGGCCGCCGGATTTAACAGAGAACACACTGGGCCGGCTACGGACGCTTTAAGCCCAGTAAAAGTCCCCACCACTCGCGGAGCGGGTATTACCGCGGCGGCTGACACCCGTCTTGCCCCCCGCTTATTCGCCCAGCTGTTCACACTGGGCAAAAGCCACCACGAGGGTGGCACTCGGGGTGGCCTCGTCGCGCTTACGCGCATTGCGAAGGTTTCGCGCCTGCTGCGCCCCGTAGGGCCTGGACTCTTGTCTCAGAGTCCATCTCCGGGCTCCCCCTCTCAGGGCCCGTACCCGTTATAGGCTTGGTGGGCCGTTACCCCACCAACAACCATGATGGGCCGCAGCCCCATCCTAGGGCTAGTGTACAGAGCATCCCTGTACACTACTTTCAGAAGTAGGTCTTTCCAGAGCCTACTTCCTATGGTGGTTTAATCCCAGTTTCCCGGGGTTATCCACCTCCCTAGGTTAGGTTGGCCACGTGTTACTGAGCCGTCTGCCAGGCCCCCGGAGCCGGAGACCTTCGACTTGCATGGCTTAGCCTTACCCCGATAGCAGTGGGGTCCGGCAGGATCAACCGGAGTCATGCCTGAGGAGTACCTCTACAGAAGGGGGCTTTGCGGAGACCTCATGTTAGACCTAAGCATATTTTTTGCTTAGGTCTCCATTTTATGACCACGGGAGGAGGCCTCCTATTCATCTATGGGAGGAACTCTCCCTTTATCCTAGGTGGTACCGCCGTCGCGCCGTGGTCGTTTACCATTTTTATTATGTTACTGGTTTTATAAAAACTTTTCTTTATTCTCACTCAGATGAACCTCTCTCTTTTAGAGAACCATTAATGATCTTTCTATACTGTCGATCTTCTTTCTCGATTATACTGTAGGTTTTCTCTTCTCTTGCTTTCTTAACAGCTGCTAGATGATAGCATGTAGGTTTCTCACCACTTATTACTCTGAAGAAGAAGTCGCTACATGTACAGTATCCGCTATCCGGTAGTACCATGTAGTATCCATGTCTACCTACTACTATCCAGAGCTTTCTATTACTCGGTCTAAATACGTAGAGCTTTACTCTTTTCTCTCTCACAGCTTCTAATGCTTTAGAAACTATCTCATGTAAATTCATCAACTACTCCTCAACCATCCTCTCTATCTCTTTTAATCTTCCGAGATTCTGCCCATCTAGTAGAACTACCTCTGCTTCATCTAAGAAGAACGACTTACTCTTAATTAGTGGCCACAATCTATCTCTAGGATTTAGATTATTTACCGAGATCCCTGTAAGCATAGGGTTGAAAGCGGGGAAGACTATTAAACTCATCTTACCTTTGCTTCTAATGTTTACATCATACTTCTTCTCTTTATAGATCTTAGCTAACCTATTCTTATCTCCTTCTAAGATTAACCAGATAGGCTTCTTAACAATATTACCAACATCTGTCCTAAGATTTATCATAGGATGGAGATGACCCATGAATACTACATCGGCTTCAAGAATACTTGTACTAGGCCATCGATGACCATGGAACATGAAGAACTTCTTCTCTCCCTTCAACAGTATACCACTACTTGGAAAATATCTTATTAAGCTACCGAGTATCTTCTTTATTCCTCCATCATGATTACCTAATACTAAGCTTATCTCTACCCCATTCTCTCTTAGACTTCTCAAAGCTTTAGGCATCTCCCTCCATTCAATCCAAGATGATAGAGGTACCTTATGTTTAAAGTCGCCGAGCACTATGACCTTATACACACCATGTTCTCTGACCAGCTCTATCAACGAATCGGTGATCTTCTGAGTCTGAACTGGAACTCTTATCCCTCTCTCATTAAGTTCTACTTCAAATCCATAATGGATATCTGATACTATTATAGTTGGCTCAGGCTTCTCGATTAAGATAGCGGGCCATCTATCTAAGAACCTCAACGCCTCTGTAGCTCCGCCAACCTTTCAGGTAAGAATTCCTTAACTATGAAGTCTAATCCATATCTACTAAAGGCTTCAAGTTCCGCTTTTCTCTTTATCTTCCAGAATTCTTTTATCTCTCTCTTCCAAGGATCATTCTGATACCTTGGATCTAGCTCAAGTTCTTGCAATCTCTTAATATCTTGATCATTCAACTTCATCGATGGGAGTTTGTATCTTGTTATATCTGAAGCCCATACGCCTGCCCATACAGCATCTGGAACATTCAACCCTTTAATGTGAGCGCTTAGAGCCGAGCCGTGGATTAGCACTGAAGCGATGTGTACTCCGTATGGGTCAGCATCTGCAAAGACGTAGACTGGTAGACCAAGTTCTTCATTTAATCTCCTGATAAGCTTTCTAGCATTCCGTGGAGATTGACCAGCGGTATGCAAGAGGAGTGCTTTATACTTCTTATCTGCTCCTTCTTCTACGAATCTGCTGAAGACTGCTCCCTTCTCTATCACGAATAATACTTCTGCTCCACATTTCACAAACTCTGCTGTTGTTAACGCTGGTCCTATTGCGAATCCATCTGGATGAGATGATAAATCTACCCGTTTACCTCTGAATCCTGGTACAGTATACTCGATCACTAAGTCTCCGTATATTGATGCTCTCTCCTCTGGGAATATGTGGAAGTCTTCTCTTGGGAAGCCGATTATGCTCTCGAGCTCCATGATCATCTCATCGCTCTCATTCTGGTCTTCGAAATCTATTGCTTCACCTATAGCGACGTAGTAAGTATCTCTAAGAGTAGATGTTTTCCCAGCTTTGATCAATGTTTTACTAAAGTAAGCTATCCACAATAATTGAGCAAAAGGTCTAAGATGTCTCACATTCTTCGTTGTTCTCTCCATCATCTTACTTCCAAGAACATACTGCTTCAATTCTTCATTATAGACTATGTTCTTAGTTGTTCTAGAAGGGATCTTGAGTTCTGGAAACTCTCCTTGAGAGAGATCTCTGAAAACTTTCTCTCCTAGTTTCTTCAACTTATCTAGTACTTCTTTCTTTATCTCATCTGCCTTATACGTCTTGCCCTTACTATCTCTTCCGACCATTCCACTATTCCTAAAGCTACTAAGCTCTGGTCATTAATAGTTATTATTCTAATTATTCTAGTTTAAGTTATAAATGAGACTCGGGATTATGAGTAGATTGCTAAAAGAGCTTCAGCAATACTCTTTGTATATTCTATGAATGGGTTAGGATATACACCTATTATGATAGCTATCGATGATAAGATTATCAAAGGTGTAAGCATTACTATGTTGGATTCTCTAGCTTTCTCAGAGACTTCAGTGAATGGTCTAGTGAATAGTATCTGGACTACTCTAAGATAGTATGCAGCTCCTAGAAGTACGTTGAAGATCATTATTGCAGAGAATACGTAGAGCTTTGCATCGATTCCCGAGGTTATTATCTGGAATTCACTTACAAAACTATTAAGCCCAGGTACTCCTGCAAGTGAAAATGCTCCTATAGCGAAACATGTACTTGTGATAGGCATCTTTCTACCTATACCGCTTAAAGATTCTAAGTCTCTTGATTTGACTGCATGGATTATAGAACCTGTTGAGAGGAAGAGTAGAGCCTTCATCGATGCATGATTTAAGATATGTAGTAATCCTCCAGTTAATCCTGCTACTGTCCCGATACTTAACCCAAATACGATGTAGCCGATGTGCGCTATACTACTAAATGCTAGAAGTCTCTTGATATCGTTCTGAAGCATCGCCAAAGCATTCCCTATGGTCATAGTTATTATCGAGAATAAGATCAAAGAGATCTGCCAATTATATAGTGAGAGGGGAAACATTAATGTTAAAGCTCTATACATTGCGTATACTCCTGTCTTGATGACTACGCCTGAAAGCATAGCGCTAATAGGGCTGGGGGCTGCTGGATGAGCATCGGGTAGCCAGCTGTGGAATGGCACCATAGCAGCATTTACTCCAAAACCTCCTATGAGTAGAGCTATCGCTAAGTATATCCAGACACTATTATAGAGTGGTGGAGAGGTTAGTGCTTCTGCAAGACCTGTAAAAGTTAGTGTTCCAGCTGCTCCATAAAGTATAGATAGAGCGAATAGTATTGATGCTGTTCCAGCTGTACTCATTATCAAGTACTTGAATGATGCTTCTACTGCTTCCCATCTACGGTAGAAGAATGCTACTAGAACATATGCTGTTAAGCTCATCAGTTCCCAGAATATGAATAGTGTTATGAAGTCTCCTGAGAATACTACTCCAACCATTCCCGTAACCATCGCCATCAGTAGTGGATAATACTCTCTCTTCCTACCCTCGATATACCCTATAGAGAATATGGAAGCCATAAGACCTATAAATATGAATATCACTGCAATATACATCGATAGGCTATCTATGAGTAGCTGAGAAGTTAATGAGGAGCTTGCTATAGAAATTTTTACAGACCTTACAGAAGAGATATAGATGAGCTGATGGATTGAGAAGATTAAGGAGATCGTGAAGCCGGCGATAATATAAAGTTCTACGATCTTCTCTCTCTTTCCACGTGCGAAAATAGATAGAAGAGCAGATGTAACTGTAAAGAATATTAATGCATTAAGTGTTTCAGAAAAATCTATTGATAGAAAGATGGATGGTAAGTTCATTTTTATCATTTGCCAAATAAGTTCTCAAGAATATTAACATTACTGAGCGGTCATTGAGTGATGGTAAGATAAAAATTGTCTAACTTATTTTAAGACCCTCAATCTCTTAAAATGTTTTGATAATATCTAGATAGAATTGTTCTTTAGTGTAGAGTTCTGGGAAGGCTATGAGGTAACACAGTTAGCCCATCCGCAATCTAAGCATTTTGCACATCCTTCTTGATATGCTAAGTTTACGCTCTCACAGAACGGGCACTTCTCCAACTTCATAGATGTAGTCTTCACCTCACCTCTACGTCTCTGTTCAACAGTTATCTCAGACCCTCCAAGCTCAGATAAGATCAACTTCATCCCCGGTTTCTCCACCTCTTTCTCAAAATGCCTCTCTCTTAATTCATTCTTCAACGTTGGAGGCTCTATCCCCAACTGCTTCATTAATTCTAGAGTCTTATTAGGTGTTAATGCAATGTATTTGTTCGTCTTCTGAGAAGGCGTAACGAGTACTTGAACACTCTTACTTGTATCTCTATATATTGTTACGCCTTTCAAGCCTAGTTTATACGCAAAGAGATACGCTTTCATAACATCTTCTACCGTGACCCATGCAGGCATATTTATCGTCTTACTTACAGAAGCATCAACCCATTTCTGTATCTCGTACTGTGCCCTAATATGATCCCACCATGGGATATCATATGCTACTAAAAAGACTTTTCTAAAGTCTTCAGGTATCTCTTCTAGACCTTGAACTGATCCACCATTATCTGCAACTTTCTTCAGTACATATTCATTGAGTAGACCGTGTTCTTTAAGCTGCTTCTCAAACTCTATGTCTGTGTAGAAGAATGTTCCTACTGTTACCCTCTTCTCGTATACTAATGCAAATTGAGGTTCTAGTCCTGAGGATACATCTAGGAGCATTGAGATGCTTCCAGTTGGTGCAACTGTTGTTACATGACTATTCCTCAATCCCTTCTTCTTGAGTTCTTCTGCTAGCTTATCCCATGGAAGCGTCCACCACTCTGGATGATAGAAGCCTTCTATTGGAAAGACTCCTCTGCTATAGTTTGATTCTGAGTATAATTGGAAGGTTCCCCTCTCATCCGCTAGCTTGATACTAGTTCTATATGCATGAAACGCTATGAACTCCATTACTCTACTCATCATCTGGAATCCCTCTTCACTATTGTAAGGTATTCCCAGTGCGAAAAGCATGTCCGCTATACCCATTAAGCCTAAGCCTATCCTCCTACTCTTCTTCGTCTTATACTCTATCTGCTCTAATGGATACTTGTTAACATCTATAACATTATCTAAGAATTTTACAGCCCACTCTACTCCTTCTCTTAATGAATCCCAGTCTAATTCATTCTTATCTCCAGACTTCTTTACGAATGCGTAGAGATTGATGCTTCCAAGATTGCATGATTCATAATAGTATAACGGCTGTTCACCACATGGGTTCGTGGCCCTTATGTCTCCGAGAGATTCTCTAAATGGATTATACCTATTTATGTTATCGAGAAATAGTACTCCAGGGTCTGCAGTCCTCCAAGCTGCTTCAGCTATCTCTCTAAATAATCTAACAGGGTCGATCGTCTTCCAAATACTTCCATCTCTAGGATTCTTCAATGGATAAGGCTTTCTTTCATAATAGTATCTCCAGAAATCAGGAGTGATCATTACAGAGATATTGAAGTTTTCTAGAAAACCTTCTTTCTCTTTACTATGTATGAAGGTTTCTATATCTGGATGCCAAACCTCGAGTATACCCATGTTGGCTCCTCTACGTTTTCCACCTTGCTTAACTACTTCCGTAACAGTATCTATAATTCTCATAAATGAGACCGGTCCAGATGCTACACCATAAGTTGAGAAAACTAGGTCTCCTTCAGGTCTAAGCTTAGAATAGTTTATCCCTACTCCTCCACCTGACTTGAAGATTATAGCTGCTTCTTTAGAAGCATCCATTATAGATTCTATGTTATCATCTATGTCTAGTACGAAGCATGCGGATAATTGGTTAAGCCTTGTCCCCGCATTGAATAACGTTGGACTATTAGGCATGAATTTCTTCTCAACCATCAGCTTATAATATTCTAGATAGTTTCTATAGTATTTCTCGAAGAACCCATCCATTAACATTTTTAGAAATTCTGTCCATGATACTTTCATAAAACCTTGAGAATTAAGTTCATCGTAGAGGTACTTCATTCTATCTAGATGCCATTTATTCCACTTAACATCTAGTTCTCCATTATTCTTTCTACCTAGACCTAACTTTCCATCCCAGAAATCTATATCGAAATCTTCTTTAGGATGTATTGGCTGACCGCCATTTTTATCATATATCTCTGGGTCGAAAAGTATATCGGGGATTACGATGAGGGCTGCAACCCGTTTGAACATCTCTTTAGGTCCTTCTTTCAATTTACCTTTCTCATCTCTTAACAAGTATCTACTAGCCATAAGCCTCAACGCATTAACTGAGAATACTTTATCTACTTCATCTACGTATTCTTTCTCCAGTATCCGTTTCTTCTCTTCTCTAATTTTCTCCCGCTCTTTCCTATACAGTATGTAGGCCTTTGCTACTTCGTAGAGATCGAACTTTACCAGAGTAAGCTCTACTATATCTTGTATATCTTCAACATGAGGTATCTTCTCTTCTCCAAATTTCTCAGCTATTACCTTTAGAGTATGTTCGACAACCTTTTTTAAAGTAGCTTCATCATACATATTTACGTGAACCATTGCTTTTCTTACAGCTTCTCTAATCCTAAATTCATCGAAGTCTACGATCCGCCCATCTCTCTTAATGACCTTCTTTACTGGAAAAGCGTTGTAGCTCATTTCTTAGACCTCTCTTTCTCCACCATCTTAAACATCTTAAAACACATTAATAAAAGAATTGCACCCCGTTAAAAATGGGATATAACATAATCGTGAGAACTTCTAATTCAAGTTCACTACAAAAATACTATTTACTGAATCACTAGATTTTTAGAGTAATGGAAATAGGTGGGTGAGCTTATCGCAAAACTTGGTTTTAAGCTAGATTAGAAGATGAATAATCCATATTCATGGCCAAAAATAAGAAGCGAATATAGGTATAGCTCTTCTAAAAGAAAGGTTATCTTTATTTTTTTAGACTTAGTAAATCATATAGTATGTCTTAAAGATAAATCTATTAATGTAAATTGTAGAAAATATCATTTTATCTTTTAGAGATAAGAGTAGTAGATGAGAGAATGTAGATCAAGGAGATTTTCCATTTAAAGATCGATTGAAGGGTGTCTAGATACTATGGAAATCTTTAATTTTTAGGTATTCAGCCAGTTCGATAGAGTATGGATTTAGAGAG
>JANXDW010000006.1 GCA_025058515.1 Aigarchaeota archaeon | reverse complement strand
GAAAACACGATATTAATAAATTGCTCACTAGATAGAAGATAATCAAACCTCATACCCACTCATTAAGAAGGGGGAAACATTCAAAAGTAAAACTAATCTAGAGATTTAAGTGGGCCGGGCCGGATTCGAACCGGCGACCTCCGCCGCGTCAGGGCGGCGTCATAGCCTCTAGACTACCGGCCCTCTCATAGAAGTTGAACATGAGAATTAATAAACACATCGCTTCTTGGTTTACGTATTTTTATTAATCATCGGTATGAGTCTCTATTCAAGCTTAGTAACTCTACTCTATCTATAGTAGTGTTGGAATAGTGTTTGTTGATGGTTATGTATGGTTGAGTGGTGGTATTGATGTTAGCTTAGGTCAAAGAGCAATGTTACTATTGATACGTAAGTATTAGAGGGTAACGTCTAGACCCATCCTTTAGAGAAGGCTGAAATTAAGAATCTTCATTATTTTCCATATCTTTATCTTTCTCTGATTGCTCTATTCTTATTACCTTCTTTCCACATTTTTGTGGTATTATTCTTAGCTCAGCAGATTTAAACTCTCTAGTTAGCTCTCTTCCTTCTTGGAGCCAGTCAAGGAATGTTGCGAGTGCAGCTACTTCACTATGAGGTTGATTTGACACCGCTACGTTGTAGTCTGCAACTACATACATCTCTCTTGGAACTTTCTCTGAACCAACTACAACCATAACATCTTTCTCTCTCCATATCCTTCTCAACTCATCTATTATATCTGGTAGGTTTATCCCATACACTGTTAAATGTACTATTACTCCTCCTTTCTCTCTCCACTCTCTGATAATCTTCTTCCAATCCTCTTCATAACGGATCTCAAGTTCTCCACCCCACTTCTCTACAAATTTCCTCGCTCTATCGATCAATCTATCATCTCTCTCTCCCGATAGTATTATCTCTCCAGCACCATATGCTCGTGCTGTTAAGATAACATGCGTAGTCAATCTTTTATCTCTAACTATTCTATGTCCAAGTCTTAGAACTACTATTTTACCCATCTCTATTTTTTAGTCTTAAGAGTTTTACTGATCTCTTTTACATGTACTCCTTCAACCTTTTTAGCCTTAGAAATTTGTTCAAGATACTTGTTTATCTCATTTATTTTAGATTCTATTGCTTTTATGGTTTCCTCATTATCGATCGGCTGAACTTGTTTACCGCATACAGGGCATTTGAACAAGTTGTCTAAAGCTTCTTCAAAAGGAAGTTTTCTACATCCTCTAGTCCCACACCAGTAGAATTGGTGAGCTCTCTCATACTCTAATCTATCCTCCAGTCTTTCAAGTATCTTCTTCATATTAGTAATTATAAAGCCTGTTACCTGTTCTTGTCCAACATACCATCTAAATATCCTATGACCCGTATCTTTTTCTCTAGCTAGCTCATAATGTAAAATTCCCTGCTCATTTAATTTATGAAGGATCTTTCTAACATCTCTAACATCTACTTGGAGAAGACGTGATAGTTCTTCATCTGTTATACCAGGCTTCTTTAAAAGATTCTTCATAATCTGTCCAGCGTTTTCTCCTCCAACTAAGACTGCAAGCTCGATGATAGTATCTTCATCAATATGGAGAAGCATACCGTCGTAGAATAATTTAATAGAAGTTAAAATAGTTTCCGAACTCATGGTAATTTATTTATAGACCTTTTGGTCGTTTAGTTGGTATGGTCGATATACTGGTTAAGAATGCTTTTTTGAGAAAGTTTGGAAGGCTCTGCGATATATTAATCAGAGATGGTAGAATAGTTAAGATAGGAAGAGTAGAGGAGAAGGCTGAGTTAGTGATAGATGCAGAAGGAGGGCTTGTTACAGAATCTTTCGTAAACCCCCATCTACATATGTGTAAAGTCTACACTTTTACAACTATCGGTGAAGAGGCCTTAAAACATTACCATGGAGAGATGATGAGCGGAGCCATGACCGCTATAGAGCTTGCATCACGGATTAAGGAGAGATACCATGAAAGCTGGATCTATGAGAATGCTAAGAAAGCAGCTCTCGAAGCCTTAAGATATGGATGTACACACATCCGAGCGTTCGTTGACACTGATACAAAAGCTAAACTTGAAGGAGTAAAAGCTATCCTAAAACTTCGAGAAGAGCTGAAAGATATTCTAACGATAAAAGTTGTCGCCTTCCCCCAAGACGGTGTATTAAGAGATCCAGGTGCAGAAGAGTTTATCTGGAAAGCTGTTGAAATGGGATGTGATGAGGTTGGAGGAATCCCTTGGATAGAATATACGGATGAAGACTCTCTTCTTCACATAGATAAAATGTTCGAGATAGCCAAGAGGTATAATAAAGATGTAGCCATGCTTACAGATGACGCTGGAGATCCATCGCTGAGAACTACCGAGATGCTTGCATTAAAAGCCATCAGAGAAGGTTGGATCGGTAGAGTAACAGCATGTCACGCTAGAGCTATGCAACTCTATACAGATCCATATTTTAGAAAATTAGTACATTTACTAAAGAAGGCCGATATGAGCATAGTTTCAGATCCTCATACAGGACCTCTTCACGCTAGAGTAAGAGAATTACTATCTCATGGAGTCAACGTAGCGTTAGGGCAAGACGATATAGCAGATGCATACTATCCTTACGGTAGAAATAAGATGCTTGAAGTAGCATTCGTTAACTCTCATCTATTATGGTTGACAAGTCTCGCAGATATGGATACGCTCTATGATATGATAACTGTAAGGGCGGCGAAGGCCATGAACATAAGAGACCACGTATTAGAAGAAAATAAAAGAGCAGATCTAGTAATACTTAACGTAAAATCTGTGTATGAAGCGATCTGGAATCAAGTAACACCTCGCTATGTAATTAGCAATGGGAGACTAGTAGTAGAGAATGAAGAGAAAACGACTTTCCACATTAAATGAGATTGTATAGATGGGAAATATTATAGATTTAACCAGGCTGGATTCCCAACTCTTTTGCAACATCTTCTAATCCTACTTCCTTCATCTTCTCATAAGATGGATATCCCCGCTCATCATATCCTCTCAACCTATAGTACTCTTTCAGCATAACATCTAGTTCAACGACATGACCTTTACATGGTCCAGCAGGTGCAGGCTCTTTCAAAAGCCTCTCTGGAATTCTATCATCTTTACTAGATAATCCTTCTCTTAAGTTGAAAGCTCTCTCTAATAGATATATTCTCTCACCGATTATCCTAACATCTTTTTCAGTATACTTTATACCAGTAGCATATGTTAATGCTTCTGCTATGTCTTGGAAGTAGAATACTGGTGGCCAGTGGGTTACAAACTTGCAGAGGACGAGTGAATCGACAAGAGCTGCGAAGTTTTCTGAATCCATAACCATTAATGGTTTGAATACTGGGCTAAGCCTATCCGCTCCCTCAGGCATAATACTCCGTCCATAGATCTCTCTAGCTCTCTCCTCAAATCTTTCTAGTATCGCATCTGGCCACCCAACCTCGCTCAGAAACTCTGCGGATGTTAAATGATCTGCACCTCTATTAGCAACTGCGTGAGATAGTCCCATCGATTTCTGCGCTCTACCATCTTGAGCAGGGATGTCCACTCCCTTTACAGTCATATCGTATCTTAAAGCCTCGCCACCAATCTTTAGAGCTACTCTATGAGTTCCCTCAGCCATTAGATCTCCTATGCCTTTCCTGTAAGCGATCATCTCTATAGACTTGATTAAGACTTCTGGGTCTCCCCATTTAAACTCTATTCCATCTGTAAACTCTTTATTGATTATCCCCTTCTCGTAGAGCTCCATCATGAATCCTACGACTCCTCCAACATCATCTGTATCCATTCCAAGCCTATTTGTCAGCTGATTAGCATAGATTATTGCTTCTAGATTATTATTTCCAATTCTTCCTCCATATGCATCTAGTGTTTCATACTCTAACCCGTATCCGCCTTCACACGCATATCTTCCACTTGAAACTTTATGTCTTTTCTTACAATGTAGAGGGCATCCATAACATGAAGCTTGACCAACTCTGTAAGCCTCTTTAAGAACTTCAGCACTTAGTTTTTCGAATTCTTCAAAGTAGCCACTCTGGAAGTTTCTTGTAGGATATCTAGCTATCTCGTTCATCAAGTTTACTAGTATTGTTGTTCCGTACTTTCTAACGCTATCACTGAATGGGTGGTTGACCAACTTCTTAATTGCTTCTATAGACCTTTCATAGAATTTGTACTTGTTGTGGAGTCTTATCTTCCTTGTCCCGTATACAGCTATGGCCTTCAACTTCTTAGACCCCATAACAGCCCCTAAACCAGATCTAGCGATCGCAGCATACTTATCGATCATTATTGATGCTATTCTTACTTTATTCTCTCCAGCTGGACCGATTATAGCAGTATGTATATCTTCTTTAATCTCTCTTCTTAGTATATCGTGCGTCTCCCAAACATCTTTCCCCCAAAGATTCTCCGCACTTCTAATCTCTGCTACCCCATCATCTACATATAAGTAGACCGGTCTCTTTGCAGCTCCTTCAACTATTATAGCATCGAAACCTGCGAACTTTAAGTATGGAGCGAAACCTCCTCCACAGTTTCCTTCTCCCCATGCATCGGAGAGAGGTCCTTTTGCAACAGCATGGAGTCTTCCACTAGATGGCCATAGCGTACCATTTAAAGGACCAGTAGCGATCACTAGCTTGTTCTCTGGTGAGAGTGGATCTACACCTTTTCTCAGCTCATTCCATAAAATTCTTGCACCGAAACCATTTCCTCCAATATAGTTCTTCGCTAATTCTTCAGGCGTAACTTCATACTTTATCTTCTCTTCAGAGAGATTTACTCGGAGAATCTTACCCATCCATCCATACATAGGTCTTCACCTAGCTACTTGGATTGGTTTAACCTCCATCTCAACTATTCTTAATGCTCCTGTAGGACAATTATCTACACATGCTCCACATGTGATGCACTTGTTAGGTATGGGTAGCTCAGACGTGATCCATATAGACCTGGTGGGGCAGACTTCAACGCATACTCCACATAGAGTACAGAGTTCCTCATCGATCTGGATAGTCTTATTCACTACGCTTATCGCCTTCTCTGGACAATTCCACATACAAATTCCACAATTATTACATACATTTATTCTATATCCATCTGGATCATTATCTATTATCTTTATCTTTGATTTGCTGAGCTTCTCTTCTTTGAAATTCACCATTGGGCAAGTCATCATACATATACTGCATCCAACACATTTTGAATTATCTCCAAATAACCTCTTAACTATAACCATTCTTTAACCTCCTGAAGGTGGAAACATTATTGTTATCTCATCACCATCTTTGAGCTGGAGATCAGATTCTCTGAAAGGCTTAAACCCATCTTTATCAAAAGATCCTATCGTGATACTGTTTTTCATTAGGATGTAGCCTCGGAAAATGTTTACTTTCTCAGCATCTTCTCCTAGCTGACTGCTCTTCTTTACGTAGTCTCGATATAGTACATCTAGTAGGTCTTTTACTGTTGATCCTTTTCTTAAAGTAATCTTATCTATCTTATCCTTCAAGATTTCACGTGAAGGGATAATTTTTAAATTGATGATGATTTCTTCATCCATGGGCGACTACTATATGCATTTTCCCTAAATATAATTATTTTGCAACTACCTGTCAGACTTCATAGAGTTGTATATTCACTGATTAAGTTATTAGAGGATAATTGTAATAGCTTTAATTTTACAGAATGAAATGATGAGAGATATACTCTCTTTAACGTAATTATCTAAATTATCTTTCATTATCGTTGTTGATATGATCATAGAGATGTTAAAGAATTAACTATAGCAAGATTTATTAATAATGCGTTAAGAGTGTAGGTGTGATGAAGAATAAATCTGTTAATGGTGTATCTAAAACTGTCGCTATTCTGATTGCAATAGTTGTAATATTGGCTATAGTGGCAGCAGTTGAGCCATTAGTATTACCTGCAACAACCGTGACGACAACGAGCATAGTTACTGAAACTAAGACTACAACTGCTACTGTAGGAGGGGCAACTGTAGTTAAGACCGTTACTGTTGGGAGACCTCAGAAAACAGAGCTCGTGGTTAGAGCCGTATTCCAGACCCCTGTAAGCGAGCCTTGGGATGGAGCTATACATACAGCAATACTTGCAGTCAAGGAAGAGTATGCGGCCAAGGGTATAAAAGTTGATTACCAGTTTGTAGATAGGAAGATAGATCCAAAAGAGTATGAGCTAGCTCTTGAAGATGCGGCAAAAGTTGCAGATATAGTATTCTTAGATGCATTCTTGAAAGAAGATATAGCTAGAAGAGTAGCTCAGAAGTATCCGAATGTAGCTTTTGCAGCTGGTAGCGAGTACTTGCCTACGCCTCCGAACTTCGCTGTATTCGATAACTGGCTGCACCAACCAGCTTTCCTAGCAGGAGTAATAGCTGGAAGGATTACTAAAACGAATAAGATAGGTGTTGTAGCAGCTATGGAGATAAACGAGGTAAATAGAATAGTTAATGCATTCATACTTGGTGCGAAGACTGTGAACCCGAATGTTAAAGCTAAAGTTGTATACTTACTTGGAAATATTCCACCTGGGGAGTCTCCATGGTATCATCCAGCAACAGCTAAGAGACTTTCTAAGACCTTGATAGACCTTGGAGCAGATGTAATATTTGCTGAGAGGGTTGGAGCAGAAGAAGCAGCTAGAGAAGCATACGCTGGAGGTAAGGAAGTCTGGGTTGTAGGGATGATGGCGGACCAGTATGATAGAGCTCCTGAAGTAACTATTACTAGCTTAGTCTGGGATATGAGACCGACCGTAAGAGTAGCTTTCGAGAGAGTATTGGCTGGAACGTGGACTGCAGATAATCTTGGAACATACTCATGGATGAGCTTCGGAGGATCATACCTAGCAGACTTCCATCATTTTGGCAAGCCTTCACACCCGCTCACCCCCGAAATACTGAAAGAAGTCAAAGAGTGGGAGACAAGAATAATGAATGGACTAACATGGATACCGATAGTTGAAACGCCGCCGGTATCAGACTATTAAAACCATTTTTATTTTTATTTCTTCCTTTAAGTATTTAAGTCGGAAGATTAGATGGATGATGGAATCATGGGACATGCAGTAAAATTGATCAATGTTTGCAAGACTTTTCCAGGTGGTGTAGTAGCTGTAGATAATGTGTCTCTAGAACTTGAAGAAGGAGTATTGTATGGATATGTTGGACCTAATGGTGCGGGGAAATCCACTCTAACAAATTTGATAAGCGGTTATTATACTCCAGATAAAGGAGAGATATATATCCGTGGAGTTAGAATAACAGATTTTCATCAATCGATCTCGGAAGGAGTAGTAAAAGTTGAACAACATCCGAATCTAGCTCCATGGCTTACCCCAGCTGAACATCTCGCACTCCTTATCCCGAAGATCTTCTATAATGTTGAAGACTTGAAAGAAAAAGCTTACGAACTAATAGACATGATAGGTGTTAAAGTAGATCTAGATGCAAGGGTTGAAGACTTGCCGATAGGTCATCTAAGAGTATTCGAGATTGTTAAAGCATTGATACTATGTGATCTACTGTATCAAGCGGGGAAGAAGCCTATCCTAATACTAGATGAAGCAACCGCTTTCCTCCCAATTCAGCAGAAGAAGATATTAAAGAATATGTTGAGAAACCTAACATCTCTCGGATACACGATAATATTGATCTCACACGACCTCGCAGAGGTCATAGATGTCTCAGATGAAATACTTGTAATGACAGCTGGAAAAATCGTCTCTAGATTCAAGTCCGAGAAACTCGATATGACAGAGCTTATCAGATCAATGTTCGATACAGTTCTAATATCAGAATCCACTAAGACTAGTCACTCGTATATCAAAGAAGAACATGCTTTAAAGATTGAATCACTAAAAGTTAAAGATGATAGAGGTCACTTAGTTGTAAAGGATCTAAACTTAACAGTCTTCGATGGAGAGGTACATGGAGTAGCGGCAATCCCTGGAACAGGGGAGAAAGAGCTTGCAGAATGCATATATGGATTAAGACGTCCAGAATCTGGTAGGATAATATTTTTCAGAGAAGATATAACAAAGCTAAACGTTTATCAAAGGAAGAGTAGGGGGATATCATTTATCTCTGATGATAGGATTAGAGATGGATTGATACCTGACGCAGCGGTTGAAGATAATCTAACTATTGGAAGCGAGCGTGACTTTAGCTATCTACGTGGACTACTTATAAACATGAAAATTAAGGAAACATTGGCAAAACAATTAGTACGAGAATTCTCTATCGTCGCTAAAGATGTCAAGTCACCTGTAACTACGCTATCAGGTGGAAATATGCAACGTGTATATCTTGCAAGAATAATGGGTAGATATGGGAGATTGTTGATAGCTCTCCACCCAACCATTGGACTAGACCCTATGGGGACCAAGCTCTTCTTCGATAAAGTTGCAGAGAGAAAAGCTAAAGGACTTACAACCTTGATATTCTCACCGAACATAAAGGAACTCATAACATTCTGTGATAGGATCTCAGTTATGAGTGGTGGAAGAATTATTGGAACATTTAAAGCAGAAGAAGCAAGTATTGAAAAGATAGGGCTGATGGTAAGCGGGGTAGCCTAGATTGTTTAAGGTAAAGCTATTAAAGAGAGATCCTCTTCCGATGAAGTACCGGATACTCTTACCAGTACTCTCAACCATACTAGCAGTTGCAACTTCATCGATATACGTTTTAATAGCTGGGAGAGATATAGTCCAAGTATACTACTATTTGATAACTTGGCCGCTTACATATCCAGCCGAGATACTGGTGACTGCAACACCTCTACTATTACTAGCTCTAGCTATAGCGGTAGCATTCAAGGCAAGGTTTTGGAATATAGGATCTCATGGACAGTTTATTGTAGGTGGACTGATAACTGCTTGGCTAGGTGTTAGGCTTGGAGATATGCCTCCGTACATCTTGATCCCACTATTAATGATATTAGCTTGGCTTGGAGGATCTGGAGTCGCTCTAATATCCTGGTGGCTCAAGGTAAAGAGGAATCAAGATGAAGTCCTCACAACAATATTGATCTGGTCAGCGATCTTACTAATTAATGCAGGTCTCCTAACAGGTCCTTTACGCTCTCCATATACTACTTATCCACAATCTCAAGAGATAAGCATCAACGCTAAGCTTCCAATACTAATACCTGAGACTAGACTCCATGCAGGAGTAATCGCCCCATTCATAATAGCAGCAATACTCTGGATAATATTCAATAGAGCAAGATTTAGAAATAATATTATTGCTGTTACTGTCCCGAGGGTGGCCATGCTTGAAGGCATAAACATCTCGAAGACTTACTTCTGGGTAGCTTTCTTAAGTGGTGGCATCGCAGGTTTAGCTGGATCGATAGAACTTATGGGTATACTGTATTATATGACGCCCTTCGTTGGTCCGAACTATGGTCTAGTAGCTCTAGCGATAACCATGCTTGGAAATCTAAACCCAATAGGAATAGTAGTTGCAGCATTCTTCTTCAGCATTCTAATTAATGGAGCTAATGCAATGAGCTGGAATACTGGAGTTCCAAGCTTCTTATCAGATATAATCCAAGCTCAGACATTAATCTTCCTCTTAATCTTCAGTATCTTCAATAATTATAGATTGGTAATTAAGAGAGTTGAGAAGGTTGAAGCTAGACCTCCTCCAACTATCCTGAGGGTACCTAGAAGTATTAATCCAACCAGTCGGCAAACTAGAATCAGCATTAGTAAGAGTAATTTAAAGATCTTATTGATATCTATCTCCGTCTTCTTATTCTTCTCATCTCTAGGTGTATTCTACCCAGAGTTTAAGATGAGCTTTGTAGAGATAGTTGCTTCAAGTATTATTGTCTTAACTTTAGTGATCTCAACTCCAATAATCTTTGCAGGATTAGGTGAGACGTTTACAGAGAGGTCTGGTATAATAAATCTCGGAATACTTGGAATAATGATCTCTGGAGCGGCTTGGGGATTCATGGGAGCATACTTTACTGGAAGCCTCTTGATAGGAGTACTGGTCGCAGCTTTATCCGGCATAATCCTAGGCATGCTTTTAGCATTTCTAGTAGTAACTCTAGGTGTCCAGCAGCATATTGCAGGAATAGCTGTAACTTTCTACTCTATGAATGTAGCCTACTTCTTCCATAGACTTCTAATAGGCTCTCCACTAGTTGAACCAACAGTTCCTCCTATACCCTCTATCCGGATACCCTTCCTAGAATCTCTACCGATAATAGGTAGCTTGTTTAAACACAATCTATATACATATGTAGGAGCATTTCTACTACCTCCCCTGATTGCCTTCATATTCTTTAAGACAAGGTGGGGGTTGATCTTGAGAGCGGTAGGAGAGAATCCGAAAACTGTTGACTCAGCTAGAGTTAGAGTCCATCTAACTAGATATCTTTCAGTTATCACTGGTGCATCGCTAATGTCTATAGGTGGAGCATACTATTCATTAGTTGACCTAAGAAGCTTTAACCTGAACGTTGGAGGAGAGTGGAGCTGGATAGCTCTTGCATTAGTCATATTGGGGAACTGGAACCCTCTATGGGTCTGGATGGCATGCCTCTTCTTCGGAATGCTTAACGCTGTCCAAGCATGGCTTGTAGCTACAGTTTTACAGATACCTTACCAATTCTTTCAATCAATACCATATGTAGTAACGATAACGGCCGCAGCTATGCTCGGTAAACGAGTACGACCACCTAAAGCTCTACTCCAACCATATAGAAGAGAATAAAATTAATCATAAGAGAAGAAGGATATTTCAGAACTCAGAGAAGTAGGGGAAGATGTTTAGAATAATGCTTTACCAGGATCTTGTTGATACACAATCCTTATATCCTATATCGAAGAAGACTTTGACATGAGTGTTAAAAGAGAGAGGTTATCGATAATCGCATTCTCTGGAACAGATGATAAACTATATCCTGTCGCTATACTAGCTAGCGGTGCAGCTGCACTTGGAATAGATGTAGAGATATTCTTAACCTTCTGGGGGTTAAACGCTTTTAGGAAAGATACATTGAAGACAGGTATGAAGATATCTAAAGATTTTGAAGAAGCAGCTCCAATGGTGTCAAAGATATTTAGAGAGAAGAATGTTCCCCATTGGTATGATATGCTTAAGCAAGCTAAAGAATTGGGGAATGTGAAGGTGTATGCATGTGCTATGACGTACGATCTATTCAACATGAAGAGAGAAGACCTATCAGAGATAATAGATGGTGTAGTAGGAGTAGGAGATTTCTTAGAAAAAGCTAAAGAGAGCAGTATAACGTTATTCATATAGTCTAAGGAGGTTCTAGCTTGAGCTCAGGAGAGCATAAAGTTAGTAAAATAGTAGATGCGAGAGGAAGCCACTGTCCAGGTCCATTGATGGAGCTTATAAAAGCTATAAAGAATGCTCAAGTAGGAGAAGTAATCTCAGTATACTCAACAGACAGTGGGTCGAAGACCGATATACCCTTATGGGTAAATAAGGCTGGACATGAACTTATAGGAGTATATGAGAGAGATGGATATACAGAGTTTATCGTAAAGAAAGCTCGATAACTGGTATGAAGAAGATTGTCATAGTTGGTGGAGGAACAGGTGGAACAGTAGTAGCAAATGTATTAGCGAGAAAGCGGATAAGCGATACTGCGATAATAGTCGTCAATGATTCTTCTAATCACGTGTATCAGCCTGCCTTCATCTACAGAGCCTTAGGAGAGATTATAGATGAATCAAAGATCATGAGAGAAGAGAGGAAGCTACTTGATAAGAAGGTTGAGCTTCTCATTGATAGAGCATTGAAGATAGACGTACAAAATAGACAAGTATGGTTGGAAAGTGGAAAACAGCTAGAATATGACTACCTAATTATCTCAACAGGCTCACGGATAGTCCCTGAAGAAGTCCCAGGGTACAGAGCAGCTCACCATTTCTATACTCTTGAAGGTGCTAGAATACTCCATGAAACTTTAGAGAGATTTAATGGAGGAGTAGTTGCAGTAGGTATAGGAGGTATACCATACAAGTGTCCACCTGCTCCAGCAGAATTCTGCTGCCTACTAGACTACTACTTCACTAAGAGAAAGATTAGAGATAAGGTAGAGATACATTACCTATCCCCCCTACCTAGAACATTTCCCCACGAAGCAGTTGCAGAATCTATAAGAGAGATGATGGAGGAGAAGGAGATACATTGGCATCCGATGTTCAATATAGAATCTATAGATTCTGAGAGAAGAGTTGTAAATTCTCTAGAAGGAGAATCGTTAAAATATGATCTGCTGGTAATGGTTCCACCTCATAGAGGTGCGGAGGTAGTCGAGAGGTCTGAGCTCGGAGTCGATGGAGGATGGATACCGGTCGATAAACACACTCTACAGTATAGAGATTACAGTGAAGTCTACGCTATAGGTGATGCAACTAATCTCCCCATATCAAAAGCAGGCTCAGTAGCGCATTTTGAAGCAAAAGTAGTAGCTGAAAGGATCTACTCGGATACTATAGGTCATAAACCTGAAGCGGTATACGATGGAAGAGTAACATGTTTCTGTGATGCAGGCTTCAAGAAAGCAATATACATGAGCTTCAACTATGAGAATCCACCTAAGAAACCTAGATTCAGCTACCTATGGTATCTAGGTAAACAGATGGTAAATAGATTTTACTGGAGTCTAATACTACGAGGAATAGTATAACTCGAAATAAATAGCTAAACGTCATCCTAATCTAGAATAACTAGATCTAACTATAGCTTAAGGAGATAAAGCTACTATCTCAGAAATTCATTAGAGGATCCAGAGATAGAGATTACTACGATATTGATCTTCAAGGATAAGAAATTAAATGAGACTAGATGGTTTACTACATGTCTGAGATGGGCCGGGTGGGATTCGAACCCACGTCCTCCGCCGTCTCCTCGAAGAAATTCTGTGAGGGCGGCGTCATAACCTCTAGACTACCGGCCCATATATCATACTCATTTTCCCTGAACATATATGTTTATCTGAGATAGTTCGTGCTTGTCGAGTTAGAATAATAGTTGGAGATTATTTTTACTTTTTCTATTTCTATCTCTTGATCTCTCTCTTCTTCCATCTTAGATTATAGCTTCTACATCTTCTACATTTCTCAGCTGTGGGTGCATTTCTAGCACCACATTCTCGACATATCTTATAGTATAGTTTTCGTCTCTGAGCCAACTGTATTAGAGTTACATCTCTAAGAGGCATCTCTTATAATCTAGATCAAGTTAGATATATACTCTATCCTAGGTGGACTAATATTTCCTACAATAGGTTTTTATGTTGGGATAAATAATGGATTTCAGCCCACTAAGGTGTAGTAGAGCTATGGCCGAGAAAGAAGTTCCAACAGTATTGATAGGAAAGAAACCCTTAATGAATTACGTCTTTGCATGTCTAACAACATTACAGAGTGGCTCTAGCCAGATACTGTTAAAAGCTAGAGGTAGAGCTATCAGTAGAGCAGTAGATGTAGTCCAAGTACTACAACGTCGATTCTACAAAGATCTTAAAGTTACAGATATAAAGCTTGGAACAGAAGAAGTGACTGGTCCAAATAATCAACCGATAAGCGTTAGCACGATCGAGATACTCTTGAAGAGATAGAGGCAAAAGTCTCTACAAGCCAGCTGATCGCTAAAGACTTCGACGAGAGTGTGGGCATAATGCTAGAGGTGATTAGGTGGAATTTCCACTATGTATCTTCGATCTAAAGTCGGGCATATTATGCCCCCGATGTGAAGAAAAGGTACGTAAAGGTCTTTACGATGAGTTGGATATTAGAATTATGAGGTTGTTATTAGAGTTAGAGAAAGAGTTGCCGAAACTTAGTAAGACAGGTTTTGTGAAAGCTGTAGACGGCGGCGACATAGTATTCATAATTATGAAAGAAGACAGCTTGAAGAATATCGATCAAGATACCTTGCATATGATTAGGAAGAAATTAAGAGAAAAATTGGAGAAGAATGTTAAGATTGTTGAAGATGATAGAAGTATCCCTAGATTTATAGAGAAGCTTGTTGCTCCAGCTAGAGTTGTTACGATAAATAAGATATGGTTACCGGATGGAAGTGAAGAGATGAGGGTAATACTTGATAGAGAGAGAAGTTTAAAAACGTCTGTACCCTCTATCATAGAAGTAGTTAAGAAAGTGAAGGGAGCTATCTTGAGGATAGATTTTGAGAAAAGTAGGTGGATGGAGAGGAGGATGGAGTTGAGTGAGAAGAAAGCTTCCACGTAGAAGTCATTATGCTTCAGAGATAAAACCAAACCTAGATGGTTGTAAGGTCGCTCTCCTAGGATGGGCGCATGAAGTAAGAGATCTCGGAGGAATAAAATTTATTCTACTGCGAGATGTCTCCGGTACGTGTCAAGTAACGATTAAGAAAGAAGACCTTCCACGAGAAGTCTTGGAGAAAGTAGAAGATATTGGATATGAAGATGTAGTATATGTTGAAGGATTTGTAAAGAGTCAACCTAAGGCTAGACTAGGAGTCGAGGTAGTTTTAGAGAACATAGAGATATTGTCGAGAGCTTTGCGGCCGATTCCTTACGATGTTACAGGAAAAGTATCTGCGGGAATAGATACTAGACTAGATCATAGAATACTAGATTTAAGGAAACCTGAAAATAATGCTATCTTCAAGATAGCTGATACAGTGCTGACGGCGGCTAGAGAGTTCTTCAGAATGAATAATTTCATAGAGGTTAGGACTCCGAGGATCATTGCTACTGCGACTGAAGGTGGTGCAGCTCTATTCGAGGTAAAGTACTTTGATAGTAAGGCATACTTGGCTCAGAGCCCACAACTTTACAAAGAAGAATTGGTTACAGTCTTTGAGAGAGTCTTCGAGATTGGTCCATTCTTTAGAGCAGAAGAATCTCATACTAGGAGACATGTAAGCGAATTTACTTCTGTAGATATTGAGGCCGCTTTTCTAGATCTCTATGGAGTCATGGAGATCTTGGAGAACTTGATAGTACACATCTATAAGAAGGTAGTTGAAGAGAGAGAGAAAGAACTTGAATTATTAAACGTAAAGCTAGATATTCCAGAAACCCCATTTCCAAGATATACTTATAATGAGATGGTTGAAGAATTGAAGACCCTGGGGTTAGAGCTTGAATGGGGTGAAGACTTTGGAACAGAACATTTAAGAATTCTTGGAGAGAAGCATAGAGGATACTATTTTATAACGCATTTCCCAACAAAGTCTAAACCATTTTATATTCAGCCATGTGAAGACAATCCAGAATTATCTGAGTCATTCGACTTAATGTATAGCTGGCTAGAGCTAGCTTCAGGTGGTACAAGGATCTCTAACCGCAGTCTCCTTGAGAAGAGGTTGATGGAACAAGGGTTAAATGTTAAAGCTTTTGAACATCATTTAAAAGTCTATGATTACGGTATGCCTATACATGCAGGATGGGGACTTGGACTCGATAGACTTTTAATGATATTAACAAATAGAGAAAATATCAGGGAGGTAATACTCTTTCCAAGAGATAAGTTTAGACTAGTTCCATAAGCTAGAAGATGTAAACTACGATTATAGCTGCGATGAATATGTTTAGTAGAGCTAATGGTATAAGCGTTCTCCAACCTAGATCTAGTAGTCTATCGATGGTTATCCTAGGATAGACACCTCTCAAGAACAATATGAAAGATAACACTATCAGAGATTTCAACATAAGCCAGAATGGTTCTTCTATCTCTAATGGAATGAACGGTATATCTGGTCCAAGCCATCCTCCTAGGAACAAGATGGATGTGATAACTGCAAGAGCATCAGCTTTAAGATATGCTCCAAGTTGTATAAACTCTAATAATACTCCAGAGTACTCTGTGGTCCAGCCTGCTACCAGCTCTTGCTCAGCTGTTGGTATATCGAAAGGTATTCTCTCAACCTCAGCTATACTACTGATCAAGAAGACTATGAATGATAAGGGTAGAATAAGTATAAATGGGAAATTCTTCTGTGCAGTAACTATCTCTTGAAGGTCTAGGCTACCTGTGAGTATGACTACGGGTATTAGAGCTAGGAATAGTGGGACTTCGTAAGCAAATAGCTGGAATCCGAATCTCAGCATGCCTATAAAGGGGTATTTGCTTCTAGAAGCCCATGCAGCTACTAGGAAAGGTATAGGTGAGACCGCTATTATCGCGAATACTATAAGCAAGCTAACATTAGATGGATATATTATCCAGCTACTTCCAAATGGTATAAATGGAAATATTAGAAGAGGTAGGAATCCTCCTATTATCGGAGAGATCACGAATAATATTTTGTAAGCCTTGGAGGGTACGATTACTTCTTTAGTTAATAGTTTTACAGCGTCCGCAACCAATTGGAATACCCCTGCAATCTTACCGACATGCAGTGGACCAATCCTCAAAGCAACTCTCGCAAGTAGCTTCCTCTCATACCATACCGTAAATAGAGCATAGAGCATAACTAAGGTTATTCCTGGGAAGAAAGCGGCTTTAATAAACTCTTCACTAGTTAAAATATCAATTATAGTTGAGAACATAGTTTACTCACCTCTTCCTGCTACAAGTTTTTGTTTAAGCTCTCTTAATTGGATACCTATGAAGAATGCTCCGACTGTAAGTGATCCAAAGAGGATGAGTATTCTATCGGCTAGGTGGGGGGCTTCTACCAAGACTATGCTAGATAGGAAGACTACTACTCCTATTACTGCGTAGGCCACGTATATGATAAGATATGGGAAATACTCGTATGGGAATGCTTCTTCTCTCCATGGAAAAGGTGTCTGACCACACTCAAATGAGATCTTCTTTTTAATCATAGGCTTCCAAGGTGCAAGTATTAAAGGTACTAAAGCCATGATTACTACTGTAGCTACTGCGAACACGATGTATAGAGTGAGAGCAAAGAGAGGGGACAACCTCATCACCCAACTAAACAGCATGATCAACAACTATAAGACCATATTTTAAGATTATCCACTATCTAATCATACTCTTAGAAATATCTTTAACCTAGGTTCTCTGAAAAAGATTATAGGTCACTGAGATGGTGAAAGTATCTGAGAGATGTAGAGAGAAGATTGAGGAGATCGTTAAAGAGATTCTAGATTCTGATCTCTCTGATCAAGAATTGCAGAGAATTGCAGATGAATGGGTTGAGTGTGCCGTAGGAGTAATGGTAGAGAATAGGATAGATTATAGTAGAGAGGATGTGGATATTTTGAAGACTAGGTTTCTAGAGAGATTGGAGAAGATAAGAGAGTACACGATGGCGGAGAAACTTCAGTTGAAAGAGTAGGTAGTTAGGAAACTTTCTAGATAGCGAGTTTCTCAGCTAATTTTAGAAGTTCTAGATTGAGAGGTTTCTCATTACTGATTGATTCTTCTAAGCTGATCGAGGATACTCTCCCATTCATCAACCCGACGAGCCGTCCACCGACGCCGTCTAACATTAGCTCGATCGCTTTCTCTGAGAATATAGATGCTAGATGTCTACTTCTAGCCGTTGGGTTCCCACCTCTCTGAACATATCCCAATATGCTTACTCTAACTTCTACTCCAACTTTCTTCTCTATAGCTTCTGCTAAGCTACTTGTTTTCCCAACACCTTCAGCGATAACAATAATACTTGAACTCTTCCCTTTATCTACATTCTTCTTCAGAATATCTAGTACATTTTCTTCATTATACGGGACCTCGGGTACGAGTATTACTTCAGCTCCAGCGGTCAAGCCGACTTCAACAGCTAGGAACCCTCTCTTTCTACCCATTACCTCGACTATGAACGTTCTTTCATGAGATATTGCAGTATCTCTAATCTTATTTATCTCATCGAGGGCTGTGTTAACTGCTGTATCAAACCCTATGGTCTCATCGGTTCCATATACATCGTTGTCTATAGAGGCTGGTAAGACCACTATCTTAACATCTGTAAACTTACTGAGTTCGTATGCACCTCTTACAGATCCCTCACCCCCTATAACTACCAATCCATCGACCCCGTCTTTTTCAAGGTTGACCGCAGCTTTCTCTAAGCCTTCTCTAGTCTTGAACTCTAGAGATCTCGAGGTCTTGAGTATCGTTCCACCTAGATGTAGGATCCCG
The DNA here is from genome assembly GCA_025058515.1 of Aigarchaeota archaeon. Classification (GTDB taxonomy): domain Archaea; phylum Thermoproteota; class Nitrososphaeria_A; order Caldarchaeales; family Wolframiiraptoraceae; genus Geocrenenecus. The sequence goes on along the minus strand of JANXDW010000006.1, from coordinate 64,269 downwards.
CTTACAGACCTAGGGTTAAGTACGGTGAATCGATTATTGATTACCCCCTCCCATCCTCTGATAAATCCGATGACCTGGATATTATTCCAAGCAGACAATCTTACCAGAGCTCTTATAGCTGCATTCATCCCTGGAGCATCCCCGCCACTAGTAACAATTCCAATCTTCTTCAAAGATCACACCTCAGATCATAATCTATAGAGAGTCTTGAGTTATTATTTCATTCTTTTAAGCTTAAAGTTTAATCCCATCGCGATAATGTTAGCTCTTACGATTGTGTATGTAACTTGCTCGGATATCCTTCCATATTCTTCTTCTGTAAGCTTCCAAGATTTAGACTCAAGTTGATTACGGAGGTCTTTCAAATTATTGTAAAGGTCTCTGAATCCATGCATATTCTCAAGATAATCTATCTTAGATGAAGCGTACTCAGCTAGTTCACAAGCTTTTTTCAGATATCCGTAATCTTCAACATCTAGGAAAGATCTTAGATTAAAGATTATCATCCTGCATAATGTATAAGCTTCTCTAAGTATTCTACGGTCTTTGATGGTTTGTGATAAGTGTTCTGAAGACATCTCAAAGCATATTTATTCTCCCACTATATAGACTTTGAGCAATGTTTCTCTTCATGTCTTTGTGAATACATGTTCAAAGTTTCTAAGATGATGTTTTGAAGAATAAAGTGTTGACCTCGATTATCTCAGTTAGAGGAGAAGAATTCAACCTCTACTTGAACCTCCTAATGAGCATAACTGTTTTCTCAGACCATGTTGTTTCTGGTGGATAGGTCTCGAAGAACTTGTTTGCGAGCATAAGAGGAGTATAGAATAGTTCTTCTCGTTCAAGTGATGATAATTCATAGGATGGTCCCATCTCGAGTGCGTAAAAGGGGCAGGCATCAACGCAGAATCCGCAGAAAACACAGTTATGGACTATCTGGTTTGACGCTATAAAGCTTTGATCTTCCTCAACCTCTAAGTTGTATACCTTAAAATTATGAACGTAATTAACATTAATGTCGATGACCGGTGATATGATGATTCTATCATCAACCATTTTTATGTTGTATTGAGAGTTTGAGCCACCGTTCTTAACTTTTACTCCAACAATTGAAGCCATCTTCTCGATAAATGGCTTATGGATTTTTATTGTGTAGCAGTTTTCCCCACTACTATGTTTCTGAAGAGAGATAGAGGCAACAACCCCTAATCTAGCCAAGATGTAAGGAAGCTGGTTAGCCAATATCCGAGAGGTTGTTCGGATGACGAAGTAATCTGAATACATGTATGAACGATGATTATTACTGTAATATCCATCTCCTAAATATATTGCTCTAATCAATTCTCTCTGAAGATCTACTGGCATGAGGAGAGCCCAGTTAGGGAGATGTTTCTGGTCGCTTCTCGTACCGAATTGCTTGAAGAAGTCCATGACCTCAACCGAGTCTATTACCAACTTCAACCCCTCCGAGGAATGATTTAGCTTTATTGAGATCTTTTCTCGAAAGATATTCTTGCTAGCTACTATTATTTCCTCAACTAGATCTCGCTTCTCTTCACCAATGTCAAACGATACTCCATAACTGTCAGCTGTACCTTCTACGATATAGTAACCGATTAACCTCATTAAGTCAGGTGATGGCGTTAGCTCATTGTAGAGTAACGTCGTGCAGCCGCCTCGCCCAGTCAGATGATATTGTTCATGGTAAAACATTAGCCTCTCAAGTTGGAGGGTTTCTAATGGTATTGACCTTACAAGGTATGTCCTATAACTGATCTGCCTTGGGAGTACCCACCTCATAGTGCCCATTATGTAGGTTAAGATTGGATGTTCCTCCGTGACCGTCAGCGGTTCAACATTACCAAGCGTCTTGAAAGTGTATAGGAGACCAGTATAACTTCTTTCAAATACATGTGTAACCTTCTTGAACCGACCTGTATGCGTTAATACTAAATCACCTACCTTAACCTCTTGGATAGGTTTTATCCCATCCAACGTGAAGACCGGCGTCCAAGGTGGAAGGCATCTCCCATAATCTATTGCAGGGAAAATACTCCTCTTATTCTGCTTTATACCGAAGTCTCTTTTCTCTATACTTAACTCTATTACATAGGCTTCTTTACTTATCTTAAATCTCGCACTTTCCACTGGCTTATGTTCAACTAGGTCTATACTCCACCCATTCTTAATTAATCTGTGGAAGGGGTTCTCTAGAAGATTCTCATAAAGTACTTCATATCTATACTCGAAGAGTGGGTCTGTGTTCAATCTTATAGTGTAGATATCTTCTCTCTTCTCAATTGATTTTGACTCTCCCGAGAATGGTTCTAATAATAGTTTAAACGCTTTAGCAACCTCTCCTTCATGTTTTAGGTTGTTGTATGCATCTTCACTAAGCTTTAAAGATAAATCATATCCATGTACCATACTTATTGCTTCAGATATATTTTCACATGCACGGTCACATGCACCACATCCCGTACACTTGTCAAGGTATAGGATGTGCCTCCCCCTATACCCTGGATAAGCTATACCTTCTTTTGGATCAAATCTATAGTTAGAATCTGGAATATTGTAACTCTTCTCGAATGGATACTTAATAGTTACAGGTCTGAAGAATATATGATTTAACCCTGATAGTATAGGTGAAAAGATCCTGTTAATAGTTCTGGCCGAGACCATTTTACAGAATGTATTTGAAGTTCTGCAAAATTTAAGCTTAATTCTTTTAATCTAGATAGATTATGAAGATGTAGTCTTTAACTGAGGGAACATCTATCTCAACTATTTTTCCAATATTCTTCATCTCTTCAATAAGTAGATTCTTTAGATCATCTCTCTTCTTTAACAATGTGAGTATGAGTAGCTTCTCCGATACTCTCTGCATCTCTTTTAATGTTTTCTTTAAATCAAGTAGATGGATTACTGTAAAACTTGTAGAGATATAGAAGCATTTATCCCTGAAAGGTAGGTGGTGGGCATCTGCGATAATGTACTCTCCATGAACTTTCTCAGCAGACTTAACTCTTTCAAGATCAATATCTACTCCGATGTACTCTCCACTGAACCCGAGTGACCTTAGATTTTCAGCTAGAAGCCCGATCCCACATCCAACATCTAAGATTCTATCAAAATTTAATTCAATATTTTTTAAAGCAGTCTTATACTTCTCTAACTGTTCCTCTCCATAGAGTTCTCTATAACCTTCAGCAGGAACATCGTAAAATAGTTTATACAACTCCCAGATATTATTAAACTATATGATAATTAAATTCTTTTCCTTAACTACTATTGTTACTTACACTACTCGGTTTCTCTAAATATACTCTATTTTTACGAAGGCTATACTCACACTCTATCTACTTTCATTAATTGAGTGTACTCGTACCCAACTTGACGCCATAGTTCATCTAGCTTCCTCTGCCACATCTTTACATACTCTTCACCAAAAACAGATACGGCTTTAAGAGTTAATAGATCTTGAGCTGTCCTCAATTCACAGATTACTCTTGAGACTAGATCAGCTCCACAGCATCCTACACAAAATCCTTGTACACTATCTAGCATTGATGGAGAAACATCGAATGCAAGTTTAGGATGATATTTACATAAGATTATTAAGACTTTCGCTCCATCTAGAGCAACCTTAATAGCATGCGGGATCTCTATCTTCCTATTAATCAATTCTACCAACATTTCAGATAACTGAGACCAAATATTATCTAGAATCTTACAAACTTCTTTACCGTATTCTTCCGACATGAATACCAGAAAATAAATTGCAAGACTATAATTTAAAAGTATCGAGTGTTTTCGACAATCTCTAGACGATGAGTTGAAGCTATTTTTATGATATAGACGTCATCTAGATAATGCTAATAGATTAAGCTAGATCTACAAAGCTAGCTATACTTCTTCATACTCTTAACATATGAAGTACCTTTATTCAATCGAAAATTTACGCATCTTATCAATTGGCAAATCAGTCAGATAGATCATGTTATTATTGAAGACTTAAAAAGAGCATTCTGAATCTTTCTCCTAGGATGGGTGAGTATAGAGAGCTGGGCAGCAGTGGTATCAAGGTCTCTGCTGTTGGTATCGGTACCTGGCAGTGGGGTTCGAAGATCTGGGGATACTCAAAAACATATAGTGACCAAGACTTACTAGAAGCTTTTAATAAAGCACTAGAACTAGGTATAAACTTCTTTGATACTGCAGAGATATACGGTAATGGAAGATCTGAAGAGATACTTGGGAGATGTTTAAAGAGTATTAAAAGAGATGAAGTAGTGATTGCTACAAAGTTTTCTCCAACTAGGATGACGGAGAGAGGTATTAGGAGTGCATTAGAAGGTAGTTTAAAACGTCTAGGAACATCCTACGTAGATCTATATCAAGTTCACTGGCCTACTAGCTCAACGTTTATACCTATGACTATGAAGATCTTGGAGAAGCTTTGGAGTGAAGGAAAAGTCTTAACAATAGGCGTAAGCAACTTCAATCTTAAACAACTTGAAAAAGCTAGAGAATCTCTTTCAAGAATTGACATAGTATCTAATCAAGTTGAATACAACATGTTGAAGAGAGATGTTGAGAAAGATATGCTCGAATACTGCTTAAGAGAGAAGATAACTCTCATAGCTTATAGCCCACTAGCTCAAGGAGCTTTAACTGGAAAGTATTCTCAATTAAATAAGCCTAGAGATTTAGTTAGGAAAGTTAATCCATACTTTACATCATGGAAGTTGAAAAATATTCAACCATTAATTGAGGTTCTTAGAGAGATTGCAAGTAGAAGGGGGAAGACCATTACGCAGATAGTCTTAAACTGGATAATTAGATGGCCGAACGCTATCCCGATACCAGGAGTTAAAAAAATAGAACATGTACTAGATATCGCAGGTTCATTAGACTTTAGATTAGATGAAGAAGAGTTAAAGATTATTGAAGAAAAACTCCGAGAGATTCAAATGAAGAGTTCAAGTAGGATCATTCATGGAGTTCGGTTATTAAAGAATTTTCTATCGATGAAGATTTACGAAGGATGACCTCTCTACTGTTAAAGATGTAAGCCTTCTTCTCAATTTAGGATATAATCTCTCATCTACAGAGTATGCTAACACTATTCTAGGATTTCATGGAAAAGATACCCTAAAATTAAAATAACTCAATGAGTATTATGTTATTGGCTGGCGATGAAGTATTTGCCGAGTTCAGAATTGTGAAGATAAATATTTACTGAGCCAGCCTAATGATATCCTATCATTGTCTAATATATCATCTTGCCTCGAATTCTTCTACTTCTCCTGTTAACGAGTTTAACACTACAGATACTGTATAGCTTTCTCCCCTCATAAACCCTTTACTCATTACTACTTTCAATTTTACTATCCATCTACTCCCTTCAGAGTGTGGTGTTAACCAGATACTTTCAACCCATGAGCTCTTAATCTTTCCTCCCAGCCTCTCCTCTATTTCTTTCTCTGCTAAACTCTTTGCTTGATCCCAGCTTAAGATCTTAACCTCGTACATCTACCTAAAGCTATAATTAGTGGTTAAATATATGAGTTTTCTAACGAACTATAGTGTGGAAAATATATCGGTGGTAAGAGTGAATGAGTAGAGAAGTCTATGATATACGTGGATACGTTACATCGGTTGAGCCAGTGGTAAAGAGAGGTTTACTCAGCTATAGAGTGAGAATTATTTCTCTTGGAGAAGAAGTGTGGAATGTTTATCTAAGAGAGATCTCGAAAGATTTTAGACTTGGATCATTTGTTAAGGTAAAATTGATCTCGAGTAGACAGCGAGAGGAAGAAAAGCTTGTAGCAGATGAAGTAGAGATTCTAGAAGATGTACATCATCTTAAGATAGAAGAGAGCTTGATAGAAGAAGTATCTAGAGAGGGGATCCCTGTAGTCACGGGATGGAAGAGTGGAAGATTCTTCAGTTCACCTATCTTAGATGAAGAGTTGATCAAGAAGATTCCCAAAGAGCTTCCAGCAAAGGTTATCACCATTTTCATAGAGACATCTAAAGGAGTCAAGTTAGCATCTATCATATCTGAGAAAGAATACAAGATACTGCTTAGAACAGAAGAACTTCTTAAATCGATTGAAGAGAATGAGAAGAGATCAGAAAAGTATTGTAAAGAACAGTTAGAACTTCTAGAAATTTAGTGATCAGGGAGAAGGATAATCTTTATTATTCATCTCTAGCTAATCTACTTGATTGATATTGGTTAGGTATATCCACGCTCCAGATCTTGAAGAACGTGTAAGAAAGATCATCTCTATCCTTAAGCTAACGTATATAGATGGTGAGAGAATTAAGTGTGTTAGAAGTCATGGGTCAAGATCGGTGAACACGTTTGCGAGAATACATGGTATATCTAAAGCATTCTTAACCGGATTAAAGATGAAGCCTCACTATGTTATAGAGTTCATATCAGAGAGATTCGATAATCTTCCAGAAGATGAGAAGGATAAGATAATAATCCACGAGCTACTCCATATTCCAAAAACATTTAGCGGTAGCCTCCTATCCCATAAGAGAGGAAGAATCGATAGAGAGGTGAAGATACTATTCAAGATATTGAAGCAAGACAATTATAGATAAGCTTATCCGAGAAATTTAGAGAAATTTTCCTCTATAGTTTTCTCCACATCTTCTAATTTAGCTCCTTTTACTTTTGCAATAAAGTTTAGCAAATCTCTTATCATAGATGGATTTAGATACATGCCTCTATACATATATGGGCCATCGCTCTCAGTTAAGATCATTTCAAGCTCAGCTTCTTCAAGGATCTTTCTATGCTTAGGCTGGATAACAACAGCTGGATTTATAGAGATGAAATACCCTTGATAGTATAGTTCTTTTAAGAGGTGGGTCGGACCACTATACCAATGGAATAATACTCGTTTCACATTATACTTTGTTATAGTTTTAAAACATTCTTCCCAAGAGTTGAGAGCGTGAATATTCATCGGTAGATTATTCTGAGAAGCTATATCGCAGAATAACTCAAATACCTTGACTTGAGAATCAAGATACTTCTCTCTAAATTTTTTATCCAACCCTATCTCTCCTAGTCCTCTAGATTTTTTTACTAATTGTATTATCATCTCGATTTCTTTATTTCTCATATCAGGTATGTTCCATGGATGAAATCCTACAAAAGGTACTATATTCGAGAAGTTCTCAGATAATTCTAGATTCTTAATACTGCTCTCATAATCTTCAGCTACCCCTATTATTTTGACTTCCTTAAAATTCTTCAACTCATCTATCTTGAAACCATATACGTGGCAGTGAGAATCTATCAACATCTAGAAAGAGTACTAAGATACAGCTAAATAAACATGATATTATCATGTAATCTAGATTATGGGGAGAAATCTTTGTATGAGTTTGTAGTTATCGGGTCTGGAATAACCGGTCTCTCAACTTCCATTAAACTTAGATCATATAACTACAATGTACTGCTGGTTGGGGTTAAGGAGAGCGCATCCATCTATTCAGCAGGTATTATGACTCTCCAGCTAGAAAGCTTAAGAGATATATTGTTAGTTAAAGAAAGTATCAAGATTCTCAAAGAAATTATTGAGGATGCGGAGTTAGAGGAGGCTGGAATAGTTAGTAGAGGCTTCATCTCCATCGAAGATAGTAGGGAAGCTGTGGAGAGTGCAGAACTATTAAGAAAAGCTGATGTAAAGTTTAAGCAATTTGATGTTAGGGAAGCTTCTGAGATATGGTCTCAACTTAATTTCAATGAGGGTGAAGTAATAACGTTTACCGAAGATGATGTTTTGGTTGAGCCTAATTCATTCATCAATTTTTTGATAAGACATGCTGAGGAGAGAGGTGTAGAGATTAGAGTGGATAAGGTTGAGAGAATAGAGTTCGATAGAGGATGTAGATTGGTGCTCGGGAGCTCTGAGAAGATTTCATCAGATATTGTTATACTCTGTATGGGAGCGTGGACTAAAGACTTCTTATCAAAGATTGATATAATGATTCCAACGACCATATTACGTTGTCCAGCTTTTAGATTCAAGGTTGAAGATAGCATACCTCCATTCGCCGATGAGGTATATGAGAGTTACTGGAGACCGGGGATTAATAAGACGGTTGTAGGAGGAGGTTATCATGCAGAGATAGTTAACGATTCTAGAATGTTCTTTGGAGAACCATTAAAAAGATTTAGAAGTGGAGCTGAGAAACTTTTAAGACTTAGAATAAAAGGTAGAGTAGAGTTTGTGGAGGGGTGGTCTGGTCCATGCAGTGTCACCCCAGATCTTGAACCTATAATAGATAGTCTTCCAAGATATGAGAACATATACTTTATCGATGGATTGAGAGGTTACGGGTTGATGAGAGGTCTAGCTTTAGGATATCTTCTCGCAGATATAGCTTCTGGAAAAAAATCTATAGATAGTGTGGAAGATTATAGGCTCTCGAGATTCTTTAAGCTATTCTAGTACTTTCTTCAACATTTCTAAGCTTTCTGCTAGGTGACTTGTAGCACATGAGAATGAGAATCTAATGTATTCTGAACTAGCTGGACCGAATTCTGATCCCGGTGTGCTTCCAAGCCCGAACTTTAATAGATAATTTGTCATAGCCCAATCGCTTCTCTTTCCTTCACTATCCCTCCAATCCTCACTTATTTTACACCAGATATAGAATGCACCTCTAGGTTTGAAAGGTTTAAGAGATTTAAGCTTACTTGTAGTATCGTAGATCATATCTCTTCTAAGCTGGTACTCTCTCCTCATCTCTTCTATGTAGTCTTTGGGACCACGTAATGCGGCCAACGCTCCATACTGTGCAATAGAATTTACTCCATTTATCGTACATCTCAACAGCTTTTTACCTCTCTCAATAATCTTATCAATATTTGTTGCAATGTATCCTATTCTAAGCCCGCTCATTGCAAAGCTTTTAGAAGCTGAGAAGATCGATATCGTCCTATCTTCAACTCCTGGGAGCGAGCCTATGCTGACATGTTTAAGACCATCATAGATTATGTGCTCATATGCTTCGTCGCTGACAATGTATAGATTTTTCTTGATAGCTATCTCTCCTATCTCTTCAAGGATGTTCTTAGGGAATACTGCTCCCGTCGGATTGTGAGGCGTGTTTATGAAGATCGCCTTAGTCTTAGATGTTATCAAAGATTCTACATCAGAAGGATCGTAGACGAAATTGTTCTCAGGCTTCAACCTACATCTCACAGGGATCCCTCCAGCTAATCTCACGTTATCAGCGATCTCAGTCCACATTGGGTCTGGGATTATCACTTCATCTCCTGGGATGAGGAGAGCTCTAAAGGTTACGTATAGTGCATGCATGGCCCCATTCGTTATAAGAACATGGTTTGGATCCTTCAACGGTATCTTATTCTCTTCTACAACTTTCTGATATGCTGCTTCTCTTAGAGGTCTTATTCCAGTAGATTCTGTATAATGCGTATATCCTTTCATTAATGCATCTATCATCGCATCTCTAACATGTGGAGGTATATCGAAGGAGGGGTCGCCTGACTCTAACCTATAAACTTTACCACCTTCACTCTGCCTTTTTAATAGAGAATCTCTTATTGCAACTATTCCTCCAAAAGAGATCTGGTCAACTATAGACTCCATCTCTATTGCCCTATATCGTCCATTCATCGCTAATTAACTTTTCCCATGTTGAACGTATTTTTGCCTAAAACATACTGGGAAATAATTCTTTGACCGTTAATTTGACATATAGATATATATAGAGTATGAGAAGTATGCCATATATTAAGAGCTTCATTAGAGAAGTTCAAGGATGATGTGACAGTAGATATTTCCACAAACGTTACCTGTAGATCTTTTTAGTTCTCTATGATGATCTCTTTGAAGCTAAAATATATGAGAGCATGATGAGCTTTTCCAGATCGTTACAGAGAAGATAACTATTTACGGTTAGAAGTTATAGCTTATGAGAAGATCTTGAGAAGACGTGCTGATGACTAGTCTTAAAGTATAACCCTTCCTTCTAGAAATAGCTATTTCACAGTCATCTCAACTGATACGTCTTCAGGTATCTGGATCCTCATTATCGCTCTCATAACACGGGGGTCTGTAATCTGCAGATCTATAAGCCTTCTATAGATTCGGAGTTCATGCTTTCTCCAAGTCTTCGTCCCCTCACCACATGGAGACTTCCTAACTGGTACTACCAGCTTCTTCCTAGGGAGAGGGATAGGACCAGAGATCTTTGTACCAGTCTTTAAAGCTATGTCTTTAATCTCAGCGCATACTCTCTCAATCTTCTCTAAGTTGATGCTAGTCAACTTTACTCTAACGTTCGTAGACATCTCTATGAAAAGAAGCTACTCAGCTTATTAATAAACCTCTACATTTTTCGACATATCTAGGAGAGGTTTGGCCTAGCACCCTTCATCGGTAAACTCTAATATTTTGAGCTTAGCATAAAACTTGGAAAAACATTTTAACTAGTAAACAACCTTATCTCCTAGAAGATGTGTATATATCTTCTTTCAGATTTATGGTTTTGACTACTAGACATATGTAGAGGTGTATCTATCTATGGAGATTAAACTTGATAGGAAAGATTCTGTAACTCTATACAGGTTTAAGAAACTGATTAAAGAACTTGAATCTAAGGAGGGGCGAGGGACAGAGCTCATCTCAATATATATCCCACCTGGAAAACCCATCTCAGACATCATCGGATATCTTAGACAAGAATATTCAACAGCATCAAATATAAAATCTAAGACTACTAGAAAGAATGTTCAAGATGCTATCGAGAGCGCTATACAGAGGTTGAAGCTATTTAACAAAGCTGGACCAACAGGATTGATAATCTTTAGTGGCGCTGTACCTCAGAATGGTCCAGGAAAAGAGAAGATAGAAGTATATCATGTTGTTCCACCTGAGCCTATAGAGATCTTCTTGTATAGATGTGATAGTAGATTCTATCTTGAGCCTCTTAAAGATCTCTTAAAAGAGAAAGATGTCTACGGTATACTTGTTATAGATAATGAGGAGGCGGCTGTAGCCGTCGTGAAAGGTAGGAGGATAATCGAGCAGAAAAAGTTTACGTCAGGAGTTCCTGGAAAACATAGAGCTGGAGGACAGTCAGCACGTAGATTTGAGAGATTAAGAGAGATGAGTTTGAATGAATATTATAAGAGAGTTGGAGAACATGCTAATCAGATCTTTCTCCAGTACCCTGAGATTAGGGGGATAATACTAGCAGGACCTGGACCTACTAAAGAATTATTTTACGAAGGAGATTATCTACACTATACTTTTAGAGATAAGATCCATTTGGTAGATACTTCCTATTCTGGTGAAGAAGGTATAAGAGAAGCATTGCAGAAATCTAGAGATTATCTAAAAGAGTTGAGGATGGTTGAAGAACAAGAGCTTGTAAGGAGGTTTATGAGTGAGTTATCTTCAGAGAATCCTTCAGTAGTTTATGGAGAGAAAGAAGTATTGAAAGCTTTAGAATCTAAGACTGTTGATATATTATTGGTTTCTGAAGACCTTGAGAGAGTGAAGATTCTAATTAAGTGTGGGAACTGTGGTGAGGAATACGTTTACATGATTGATGAACATGAGTTGACCACAAAGGTTCCGAAGATACTCTCAAGCTCTTGCCAGAGATGTGGTTCTCAATCATTGCAGTTAATTGAGCAGAAGTCTATAGTGGATTTCTGGATAGAAGAAGGGGAGAAGGCTCAAGCTAGAGTAGAGCTGATATCTTCTAGTCATGAAGAGGGGGAGATGTTGAAGAAAGCTTTCGGTGGAGTAGTCGGATTGTTGAAAGGTCATTAAGTAGATTTTTCATAAGTCTCTTTTGCGTAGACATTGAATATAGGTCTAAAACCGAATCTCTCGTAGAATGAGATAGCTATAGTATTAAGTGATGGAAAACTAGCTGTTATAAAGCTTACTTTACCTTTAAGCTTATCTATAGCGTATTCAAGCATCTTCTTACCGATACCCATCCTTCTATACTTAGGAAGTATGTAGAATTCTTGTATCTGACCTTCTAGAGGTGGGTCATAGAAGACTCTATCGATAAAACCCGCCTTCAAGACACCTACTACTCTCCCTTCATGTTCAGCAACTAGTAATAATGAATCTTTAGAACCTATAGACTTCTTCACATACTCTTTACATGATTCTTCAAGTTTTTCAGAAACTTTCAATAAAGGATCGAATTCTTCATTCAATCTCTTAAGCCTTGCAACTAATGCCGCTACTTGATCTATATCTTTCTCTGTTGCCTCTCTAAATATTACCTCTGCCATATCTTAACACATTTATCAAAGGTCTTCCCTCCTAATAAATTGTCTCTAAAATCCATAAGCTAGAAACGATGTATAAAATTAAATTATTCTCATAGTAATCCATGATTTAGATGAAGATGTAATGGTTAGAAAAGTCTCCGATCATATTTATCTCATAGATACTGTTGCCTTAGGTTTAGAAGAGTTTGTAGCCGCATACTTGATTACAGGAAGTAGTGAGAATGCTTTAGTCGATACTGGGTATGCTTCATCTCTATCTAATATCGTGGAAGAATTAAGACAAGTTGGATTGAGACTTCATGAGATCAAGTATATTATCCCAACGCATCTACATTTAGATCATTCAGGGGCTGCATCACATATTATCAAAAATTCTAGTAAGAGTTTGATACTCTGCCATCCGAGAGCAGTTAAACACTTTATAGATCCGAGTAGGCTGATAGCGAGTGTTAGAGAGATCTATGGTGAATCTGCAGCACTCTTCGGAGAAGTAATCCCTGTACCATTAGAAAATATTAGAGGTGTTCATGAATATGAGAAGCTTGAGTTAGGAGATGTAACCCTTAGATTTATACATGCTCCAGGACATGCACCACACCAGATCGTAGTCTACGTAGAAGAAGATCAAGCTTTAATTACTGGAGATGCTGTATCTATACAGTATCCATCTTCGCCAGTAAAGATCCCTACAACCCCTCCTCCAAGCTATAATCATGCCGAGACACTAGAGACACTAGAAAAACTATCGAAGATTTCTTCTAAGATTATTCTCAGACCCCATTTTGGAGAGACTCCGTATACTCTAAACTACTTTAAAGAAGAAGTTGAGATTTTACAAAATTGGAGAGATAGGATAAGAGCATTTATCGAGCAAGGTTTAACTCTAGATGAGATCATTGAGAGTCTATTAGAGGAATATGATCAGAGATATAGAGGGTTGCTTAGAACTCTTCCATCTCTCCACACAACGGTGAGGTTATCGGTATTAGGCATGATGAAATATCTAGAAGAAGAACGATAAACTTTTCACATAGCTCTATTCTGTATATTGTATGATAACTATAGTGGGGAGCGGGCGGGTAGGTATCGCAGCCGCTATCCATATAGCCTTAAAAGAACTAGATGATTTAACCTTGATTGATATTGTTGAGGGTTTGCCTCAAGGTGAGGCTCTAGACTTACAGCATATGTGCGGTATACTTGACATAGATATAGATATCCGTGGTTCAAATGATTATAAAGATATGGAAGGCTCAGACATAGTCATTGTTCCCGCAGGTTTTATTCGGAAAGCAGATATGACTAGAATGGATCTACTATTCAAGAACTTTGATGTAGTAAAGCAAGTTTCAGAAAAGATTAAAGAGTATGCACCAAAATCTAAAGTAGTAGTTGTAACGAACCCTCTAGACCCTATGACCTACACAGTTTACAAAGTAACAGGGTTTGAGAGGAATAGAGTGATGGGCTTCAGCGGACCGCTTGACACTGGTAGATTCAAATCTCTGATCAGGAGAGAGCTCAAAGTATCTTATAAATCGATAGATGCTCCAATAACTGGAGAACATGGAGAGACCATGGTGCTCCTTCCTAGGTTAACATATATCTGTGGAAAACCGTTAATAGAGCTATTACCTAGAGAGAAGATAAATCAATTGGTTGAAGAGACTAGGAAGATGGGTGCTCAGATAATTAAGTTGAAAGGATGGTCTGCATCCCATTCAACAGGTGCAGGAATAGCTATAATGGTTGAGTCTATAGTGAAAGATAAGAAGAGAGTTATACCAACATCTATATATCTCCAAGGAGAGTATGGGCTTTCAGATGTCTGCTTAGTTACACCTGCCGTGATCGGGAAAGATGGGATAGAGAAGATAATCGAGCTACCGTTAAACGATGAAGAGAGAAGTGCATTATTGAAGAGCTATGAAACAGTAAAGAATGCAATAGCTCAGTTAAAGTTCTAATCGTGTATAAATCTTCTAGGCTTAGGAAGAAGAAAACTCTTCATACCTTCTTCATATCTCCTTATTTTTTCTTCATAAGCTAATGATAGCTCCACTTCATCCAATCCTTTAAGGAACCTCTCTCTAATAGCTTCATCTAGTTCAAAGTAGATTACTCTATCTCTAAATCTTATAGAATTCTCTTCTAAATCTATTCTCAATATCAGTATATCTTTCTCAGCTTCTTCTTGAAGCATCCTAACTTTTTCTTCTGGTAGCTTTATACATAAGAGCATATTCTTGATAGAGTTTACGTAAAAGATGTCTCCAAAAGAGGGGGCGATGATACATCTTATCCCAAGGTCTTGAAGAGCCCAGACCGCATTTTCTCTAGATGAACCTATACCGAAGTTTCTACTTGCAACCAGTATAGTAGCATCTCTATACTTTGGATTATTTAGTATAAAATCTTCTCTTAGTCTACCGTCTTCACTATATCTCCAACGGTAGAAGCAGTACCTACCTAAGCCCTTCTTATCAATTATCTTCAAGAACTCTGCAGGGATTATCTGGTCTGTATCTACATTCTCAACTCTAAATGGTGCAGCTTTGCCTTCAATAACTTTAATGGGTTCTAGCATATTCCACCACCTCTTCTCTAGTAGGTAGGTCAAGTTCTCTAATATCTACGAATCTTCCATATACAGCTGCTGCAGCAGCCATAATCGGGCTAACTAGGTGAGTTCTACCACCAGGACCTTGCCTATTCTCAAAATTCCTATTAGATGTACTTGCACATCTCTCACCAGGTCTAAGTTTATCTTCATTCATTGCGATGCACATACTACATCCAGAATTCTTCCATTCAAATCCAGCATCTATAAATATTCTGTGGAGACCCATCCTCTCCGCCATCCTCTTAACAAGCTGAGAACCTGGAACGATTAATGCTCTTACGTTGTGTGAGATTTTTCTACCTTTTAAAACTCTAGCAGCATCTATAATATCTGATAATCTTCCATTTGTACATGAACCTATGAAGACTACATCTATCTTCACGTCTGTCATCTTCATTCTAGGCTTTAACCCCATATATCTCAAAGCTCTTTCAACAACTTCTCTCTCTTTTGGGTCGTCGTAGTCATCGGGGTCTGGGACTTCTTCACTTATTCCAACGGTCATAGATGGATTCGTACCCCAAGATACTTGAGGTTCAAGTTTATCTAAACTAAATGTAATCGTTTTATGGTACTGTGCATCTGGATCGCTTACAAGCTCCTTCCATGATCTTAAAGCTTCATCCCATTCTTCTTCAGCTGGAGCATACGGTCTACCTTTAACATAGTTGAATACTTTTTCATCTGGAGAGATTATCGCTGTTCTCGCTCCAGCTTCTATAGCCATATTGCACAAGGTCATACGTGCCTCTACATCCATCTCTCTAACAACTCTCCCATCATATTCTAGTATGTATCCTATTCCACCACCTACCCCGATATTCCTAATAATCCATAATACAGCATCTTTAGCAGTTACAACCTCATCTAGTTTACCTTCAAGTTTTATCAACATCTTCTTAGGTTTCTTCAACCATAATGTTTGAGTTGCGAAGACATGTTCTACTTCACTAGTCCCTATACCGAATGCTAAAGCTCCCAATGCACCATGCGTAGATGTATGACTATCTCCACATACTAAAGTTATGCCTGGAATGGTTAAACCTAGCTCAGGACCTATTACGTGCACAATACCTTGATATGGACTATATAGGTCAAATAAGGTTATACTGAATTCTTTAGAATTCTTTTCTAATGCTGCAATCTGCTTAGCTGAAGTCTCATCTATGATGGGTTTAAGTCTATCGCTTGTTGGAACATTATGATCCATTACTGCAAAAGTTAAATCAGGTCTCCTAACTTTTCTATTCTTCTCTCTAAGACCTTCAAAAGCCATAGGGGAAGTTACCTCATGTGTTAGATGTCTATCTACATAAATCAATGCTTCACCATCTTCTTTCTCATAGATAATATGAGATTCCCAGATCTTATCAAATACGCTCTTTCCAGCCAATCTTAACCTTATAAAATCCTTGAAAATCATTATTTAGAGTTTTACATTCTACGTGTAATCATCCATCCTATAATACATTATAAAATATATTCTTGATGCCTGAAGAACACTCTTCTAAACTTTTGTTTACAAATTTTAAAATAAAACCTTGGGACGATTATGGCAAATACTTATATCAATAGTTGTTTTAACACTTCTATCAGTGGTCTAAATTGGATTTTAGCTTATCTGAAGAACAGTTAGAGATTAAAAGAGCTGTAAGAGAGTTTTGTGAAAAAGAGTTTACTCGTGATCTAGCTTTAGAGCTTGATATTAAAGAAGAGTTTCCTATGGAGCTTTACAAGAAGGCCGCATCTCTTGGATTTGTCGGCTTACCGTATCCAGAAGAATATGGAGGTCAAGGATATGGCTACTTAGAGGCATGTATAGTTATTGAAGAACTGTGCAGAGCTGATTCTTCTCTTGGAGTTGCTTGTATGATAGGATCATTTGGTACCGAGCTTATACTACTACATGGGTCAGAAGAGCAGAAAGAAAAGTACATCCCCAAAGTTGTCCGTGGAGAATATATTTCTGCAGCAGCATTTACAGAGCCGGCTAGAGGTAGCGATATAACCAAGATGGATACCACTGCTGTGAGATATGGTAATGAATGGTGGATTAATGGGACCAAGACCTTAATAACGAATGCTCCAATAGCAGATATACTGATAGTTCTCTGCCAGACAGATACTAAGGTTAGACCAACATACCGTGGTCAGACACTGTTCGTTATCGAGAAAGGAACTCCAGGGCTAGATATTACAAAACAGAAGAATAAGCTTGGGATTAGGTGTACGACTATTGGAGAAGTCTCTCTGAGAGATGTTAAGGTTGTAGATTGGAATATCATAGGAGAATTGAATAAGGGGTTTTACTATACTATGGAGTTCCTCGACCGTAGTAGGGTATTTGTTGCAGCTCAAGCAGTTGGAACAGCTCAAGGAGCATTCGAGATAGCCTTCAAATATGCTAAGACTAGAGAAGCATTCGGTCAACCGATCATACAGTTTGAAGATATAGGTAGTAGGTTGGCAGAGATAGCAACTAAGATCGAGGCTGCTAGACTCTTAACGTATAAATCTGCATGGTTGATAGATCAAGGAAAGCTTGATCCAATGATGACGTCGATGGCTAAACTCTATGCTAGTAGAGTAGCTGTAGAGGCTGCAGATCTAGCTGTCCAGACGTTGGGTGGATACGGGTACATAGCGGACTACAGAGTTGAGAAATATTTTAGAGATGCTAAGATAACCGAGATATACGAAGGGACATCAGAGATCCAAAGACTCACAATTCTAAAATACTTATTAAGACAGTTCTAAGATCATTTATCGAGGCGTTCTTAATATGTCTAAATCTTATGAGACGATTAAGGTTGAGAGAGAGGAACGTATAGCTTGGATAACTTTGAATAGACCTCATAGGTTGAATGCTTTAAACGATGTTATGATGGAGGAGCTGCTCGATGCTTTGACTACAGTTGAGAACGATCCAGGTGTAAGATGCGTGGTAATTATAGGTGAAGGAGACAGAGCGTTTAGCGCAGGTGCAGATATAACTGCATTTCCAAAAATTACTCCAACTAGGGCTGAAGAATTATCGAGAAAAGGTCAGAAGGTCTTCTCCATGATAGAAGAGATGTCTAAGCCCGTGATAGCGGCCTTGAATGGTTATACTCTAGGAGGAGGGTTAGAGCTAGCTCTAGCATGCGATTTTAGGATTGCTTCAGAGCATGCTGAGCTCGGAAACCCTGAGATAAATCTTGGAATAATACCTGGATGGGGTGGAACCCAGAAGCTTGTAAGAATCATCGGTTTGAGAAATGCTAAGAGGCTTATCATGCTAGGTGAGAGATTGAAAGCAGATGAAGCTCTCCAACTTGGGTTAGTAGATAAAGTCGTACCATTCGAAAGGCTTAGAGATGAAGTAAAAGCTCTTGCTCAAAAGCTCTCAGAAGGACCTCCAATAGCTTTAAAGTATGCAAAGTATGCGTTGAACTTCGGCAGCCAAGTACCGCTTGAAGTAGGTCTAAGACTTGAATCAGCACTCATGGCCCTACTATTCTCTACAAATGATGTTAAGAGAGGTATAGAGGCGTTCATGTCAAAATCTAAGCCTCAGTTTAAAGGTGATTAGAGACGAGGAAGGTTGCGGTAATAGGAGTAGGTCACAGCAAGTTTGGAGATAGACAAGATGTTAATGTAAGAGAGCTTGCATTCGAATCTATTAAACCAGCTCTAGAAGAAGCTGGAATAACATCGAGAGATATCTCTTACGTATCTCTAGGATCTATCGGGATATGGTATGAAGAACCTCTTCCAGCAGTTGCAGTAGCTGAATACTGTGGATTGACTGGGAAGGGGTTGATGAGAGTTGAAGCTGCATGTGCAACAGGTAGTGCAGCTATTTTTTCAGCATATACTGCGGTCTCGAGTGGATACGTAGATCTAGCTCTAGCTATAGGCGTAGAGAAGATGAGAGAGGTCGATACCTCTACTGCTATAGAGCTTATGGGTAGAGCTGGATCATATCTATGGGAGTTCGAGAACTTCGGGTTAACATTTCCAGGATACTATGCACTCTACGCTACAGCATACATGAATAGATATGGAGCGACTGAAGAAGATCTAGCACTAGTAGCTGTAAAGAATCATAGATATGGGGCCATGAACCCTCTTGCTCAATTCCAGAAAGAGATAACTGTTGAAGATGTTTTATCTTCACATGTCATCGCATGGCCTCTGAAATTATACGATTGCTCTCCTATCACAGATGGAAGCGCTGCTGTAGTATTGGCTTCAGAAGACAAAGTTAAAGAATTGAAGATAGATACACCTGTCTGGATAGGCGGAATAGCATCATCTTCTGGAACTGGCACACTATCTTATAGAAACGATTTTATAGGATTAGATGCAGCTGTTAAAGCTTCTAGAATAGCTTACAAGATGGCGGGGGTCGAGGTGAAAGACGTTGATGTTGCAGAAGTTCATGACTGCTTCACTATCGCTGAGCTACTAGCTTATGAAGACTTAGGATTCTGCAGTAGAGGTGAAGGATACAAGATGGTTAGAGAAGGTCAGACCGAGATAGGTGGAGAGAAGCCGGTAAACATAGATGGGGGGCTGAAGGCCAAAGGTCACCCTATAGGAGCTACAGGGGTCTCGATGATCGTAGAGTTGACTAAGCAACTACGTGAAGAAGTCAAGCCGAGATCTCGCCAAGCCCCGATGAAGAATTATGTAGGTCTAGCTCACAACATAGGGGGTACAGGTCACTACGCATTTATTACAATCCTTAAAAGGTGATCTTCTATGAGCCAGCTCCCAACTATCCGTTCAAGAAAGCTAGAGATAGAATACAATATTCCGATTAGCAAGACGAAGAAGTTCTGGGATGGGTTAAGAGAAGGAAAGATCTATGGGACCAGATGTAAGAAGTGTAGTAAACTTTACTTTCCACCAGTTGCAGATTGTGGAGAATGTTATTCTTCTGAGATGGATTGGGTTGAGCTGAGCGGTGAAGGAGAATTGATAACATTTACACATATAGTCGTTAGACCTACGAGCTTCTTGAATGAGCAACCTTACACTATCGCAATAGCAGAGCTAAGAGAAGGTGTAAAAGCTCTAGCATGGTTGACGGGCGTTAAGAGAAAAGATATAAAGATCGGGATGAAGGTAAAGCTGGCTCCCAAGATAACTGGAGATGGAAGAGTTACATATGAGTTTAAGCCTCTTTAGTTGAGGTGAGCACTATTCTTGAATGTAGAGATAAGGAGTATCGCAGTCATAGGAGCGGGGGCCATGGGTCATGGAATAGCTCAAGTCTTCTCTATGAAAGGATATAGAGTGAACATCGTAGACGTAAGTGATGAGATATTGAAAAAAGCTTTACAGAATATTGAGTGGAGTTTGAGTAAGTTTGTAGAGAAGAAGAGGATTGGAAGAGAAGATGCGGAAGCAGCTTTAGCGAGAATAAAAGCTACGACCTCTTATGAGGAGGCTGTTAGAGATGTAGATCTAGTTATAGAAGCTGCTCCAGAGAATCTAGAGCTTAAGAAGAAGATCTTCTCAACTGTTGATAGATTATCTAAACCGCATACGATACTAGCCTCCAATACATCTACTCTAAGCATTACTGAGATGGGTAGAGCTACAAGTAGACCTGATAAGGTTATTGGAATGCACTGGTTTAATCCACCTCAGATAATGCAGTTGATAGAAGTAGTTAAAGGCGAGGATACAAGTGATGAAACACTAAGTAAGATCGTTGAGTTGAGCAGGTTCCTCGGTAAGACCCCTATCGTCTGCAAGAAAGATGTAAGAGGATTCATAGTCAATAGGATCTTAGGTGCAGTATTCAATGAAGCCTACTGGACATACTATAGAGGAGAAGCAAGTAAAGAAGGAATAGATTCATCTGTAAAGTATGCTGGAGGGTTCCCTATGGGATGGTTTGAGCTATCTGACTACGTAGGATTAGACATAGTTTATGAGGTAGGAAGAGTTCTCTACGAAGCTTATGGAGAGAGGTTCAAGCCTTGTCTAGAAGTGATAGAGCCGCTTGTAAACCAGAAGAAGCTTGGTCAAAAGACTGGTTTAGGATTCTATGATTGGATGAAGGGTAGACCTAGAATACCATTTGAATTATCAGATGAATACGATGTTGAGAGGTCTTGGATGGTTGCTGTAAACGAGGCGGCATGGCTAGTATATGAGAACGTAGCAGAGCCACATGATATAGATACTGGAATGAAGCTGGGGGCTGGATGGCCTCAAGGACCATGTGAATACGCAGATAGAAAAGGATTAGACATCATCTTAAACAATCTCATCAAACTATACGAGAAGCATAGAATGGAGATGTATAATCCCTGCCCCTTGCTGAAAGAGTATGTAGATAGAAAGTGGATTGGAAGAATAGTGGGGAGAGGATTCTACAATTACTAGCCGATCATCTTTTTTATGTATCCTGTCTTATAGTCGATAATCCAATTATTCTGTGTACTCTTAAGAGAGGCAAGGGAGAGGATAAGCTAAATGTTTTAACCTTGATTATTTTAATTGGACAGATATCCTTGGATAATTTCTTCTTAGTATGAGGTAATGTGTTAATACCACTTTGAACTGTATCTTATTTTCTTTAGGTCTTCATCGGTTCGTGGTTTACGAAATATGAATAGATGTTCATGTAAGATTAAGAGAAAGTTTGTCCAGTATCGTTTTCCTTCTGGTTTCTCTCCCCAGTATTGCTCAGCAGTTCTCGCTAACCCCTCCCACTTTCGACGAGTAGACTTCACATTCCATTGTACTTTTATCACATCTTCTTTTAAGACGAACCCCGCATCTAAGAACACTTGCATAACTCTAAAAGCTATCGGAACATAATGCCTATGCTTCCGAGTATCTCCTATTAGTATAGCGCAGTACTTCCCAGGCTTAAGAACTCTATAGCTTTCTTTAGCGACTTCTCTCATCCCTTCTAAGTATTCTTCAAGATTGTAGACACGAGAAAGATCTCCTTCAGTCTTCTTCTTAGAGTAGGGGATTATGTTCGCATATGGCGGATGGGTTGCGATAAGATCTATAGTTTCATCTTTGATTAATTCTAGTCTTCTCGCATCACCATGATAAACTAGTATGTTCGGTTCTCTGTACTCATTATTAAGTGGATTGTACTTGAAGTTAAGTCTATCTAGGGTAAGGATTACTGCCTCATAGTTGATGTCAACACCGATCGCATTCCGTCCAAGCAACTTCGCTTCAACGAGAGTTGTTCCACTTCCACACATTTGATCTAGAACAGTTTCTCCTGGTCGAGTATAGCGGATTATTAGATTTCTAGGAATTTGGGGTGCCCAGTTTCCTCGGTAATCTCCTCTATGTGTTGCCCAGTCTCCTCTCTCTGGAAAAGACCAGACAGAACCAAACTCTAAAACAAAATTTCTTGGCTGGTATTCACTTATCCTCTGAGGTTGACCGATCGGGATGTACTCACCTTCTATGATGACGTACTTATGTGACCTTATGAACTCCAAATATTCATCATAAGTTACAAGCCTCATGTTGCTATACCTAACCTCTAAATTACCACTCTACAGATACCCTCCAACTTCAACTAGTATTTTCATGAAGCTTTTCTCCAAGATATTTATCTTTAATATGAATTCTAAGATACTTTTCAAGACCATAGTAAAAGTTAATCTCATCCACGGTGATAGAGAAATAAAGATCGCATTTAAGAATTTCGTTTATCTGAAAAATAATGAATAATGGATGACGATATTATCTCGCTACTTATGGATCTAGATAAGCTTTAAAAGCGTCCTCTAGATAGGTTTCAAGATAAACCTTCATCTAGAACATTAAAGATTAAAAATTCTTAAAAGAACTTCTCCAACGTATGTTTATTTTATCTTTTTTACTTCTTTTATCTTATTGATTAATGCTGGAACTATCTTGAATAGGTCGTCTACTACTCCGTAGTGGGATATGTTGAATATAGGTGCATTAGGGTCTTTGTTGACCGATATTATCAATTGAGAATCCTTCATACCTACAATGTGTTGAAATGCACCACTTATACCGAGGGCGAGATAAAGTTTAGGCTTAACGGTCTTCCCTGAAGCACCTACCTGCCTATCTCGGGGAAGCCAACCTTTATCAACTATAGGTCTTGAACATGCTAGAACTCCTCCGAGAACCTTTGCCAATTCTTCACCTAGAGATATATTTGACCGATCTTTGATACCTCTACCCAGTGAGACCAATATATCGGCAGAAGAGATATCTACTTCTCCTACAGATGGTAGAACATAATCTAAAACTTTCTTCTTTATCGGTTCTTTCAATATTGGTGAAGGTATCTCAACTATTTCACCTTTAAAATTTCTTTCAACCGGCTGGGTTACACCTTGACGAAACGTCACCATGTAGCTATCAGCCTTCTTAACTTTTATCTTAGCGTAAGTCTTTCCTCCATACATTTGACGTATTGCAGTTAGATGACCGTTTTCAAAAAACAAGTCTAAACAATCTGTTACGAGGGGGGTGCTTAAAGAGACCGCTAAGCTTGGAGCTAGCTCAACCCCGTAAGATGTATGACCGATCATGATAATCAAAGGCTTCCTCTCTATTATAATGTGTGAGAGAGCTTCTTGATAGATATCAGAATTGAATAGCTCTAACCTATCATCCTCGACCACTAATACTTTATCTGAGTATCTTGAAAGAACCTCTGCTTTATCTTTAATATTCTTTCCCAAGATTATAGAAGCTAGCTCAGATTTTGTCTTCTCAGCAATATCTCTACCCTTCGTAAGCATCTCGAAGGTTATCTCTCTGATCTCTCCTCTCCTATGCTCTGCGAGAACTAGAATCTCTCTCAACTAGAGCAGCCCCCTACCCTTGATTATCTCTACGATCTTGGAAGCTACTTCTTCTGGGCTACCTCTTATGAGTTCAACCCTCCTCTCGATAGATGGAATATACATCTCCTCTATCTGTATCCACGAACTTTCAACACCGACTTCATCTACGCTTAACCCTAGATCATCTAAAGTCAAAACCCTTAACTCTTTCTTCATAGCTTTCTTTATCCCCATGATAGAGACGTATCTCGGCTCATTTATCCCAGTCTGGATCGTTAAGACCGCTGGAAGCTTTATCTCAACTACTTCTTCTAATCCTCCCTCAAGCTCTCTATTAACAACTACACGACCATCTTTTATCACGATCTTCTTAACTAATGTTGTATGCGGTATCCCAAGTAGGCTAGAGAGAGCCGGGCCGACAAAAGCATATCCATAATCGCTTGACTGAGCACCAGTTAGCACGAGGTCGAAGGTCATCTTCTTAATCACCTTTGAGAGTACTTTAGCAACTATGAAAGGATCGGAAGCTACTATTCTCCTGTCTGTTACTCTGATTGCTCTATCAGCACCTTTTGCTAAACATCTTCTTAAAGTTCTATCAGAATCCTCGCTTCCAACTGTTACCACCGTCACAGATCCACCATACTCTTCTTTAATCCTTATAGCTTCTTCAACAGCGTAATCATCCCACTCATTAATATCGAAGACGAGACCCGTCTTCTCAATATCTCTACCACTCTCATCTATTCTTAGATCAACTTCAGCTACCTCAGGAACATGCTTAACACAGACAATTATATCCATGGTCTAGTCTTTGAGAGATACAAATCAATAGACTTTATTAAAATTTACATGAATTACATAAATTTTAGAATGAATCAATTAAGTTGAGAATATTCTTTGTGTGGTCATATTGGTAATCAGCTGGTTGGAGGATTGGTGGAAGGTCATCTGAAGAAGTTTATTAGGGTTGGCCCTATAGTTCATGGTAAGAGCTTCTCTCAAATAGAATAGAGTTTCATATCTCGTCAGAGTTAAAACTGATCCGAGAAACCTTCTAATATTATTATTTACTCTGAGCTTTTCTCATCTCTTCCTCTCTAAGTACTTTTTTCAATACTTTTCCAACCATAGTTAAAGGTAATTCTTTTCTAATTTCAACTTCTCTAACTGCTTTGTATTGTGCGACACGCTCATTAACAAACTTCATTATCTCTTCTTCAGTAGCTGTAGCACCCTCCTTCAGTACTATGAATGCTTTAGGTATCTCTCCTGATACTGGGTCGGGTTTTCCAATAACGGCTGCAAGCTTTACAGCTGGATGCTGATATAATATATCTTCTAGCTCTCTCGGATAGACACTGTATCCCTTATACTTTATCAAGTCTTTCTTTCTATCTACGATGTAGAAGTATCCATCTTCATCCATCTTACCCAAGTCTCCAGTGTATAACCATCCATCTCTTAGAACCTCCCTAGTCTCTTCAATTCTCTTCCAGTAGCCTTTCATGATCTGTGGCCCCTTGATGATGAGTTCTCCAACCTCTCCTACTACCATCTCACGCTTCCCAGTCTCTACATCAACTATCTTTGCATCAGTATCAGGCCAAGGAATGCCTATTGAGCCGATCTTTACAGTCTTCATAGTTGGGTCGAGGGGATTGCAGTGGGTTACAGGAGACGCCTCGGTTAAACCATATCCCTCGACCAGTACTGCACCAGTCATCTCCATAAATTTCTTCTGGACTTCTAGAGGAAGAGGTGCTGCACCAGAGATGCAGAACTTTATAGATTTGAGATTGTACTTCTTTGCTTCAGGATGGTTAACTATCAATGCATATATTGTTGGCACTCCGGGGAAAAGTGTTACCTTGTACTTTTCTATGGACTTCAAAACTTCTCGCACGTCAAACCTTGGAAGCAGTACTATGGTTCCACCTGCGTATATAGTGAAGTTCATGGCTACAGTCATGCCGTATATGTGGAAAAGCGGGAGAACGGATAAACTAACATCTTCACCTCTTTTCGCTCTTAACCATGCTGAGCAGCTGATAGCATTTGAGACAAGATTGAAATGTGTTAACATAGCACCTTTTGGAAGACCTGTAGTTCCACCAGTATACTGTAGAGCTGCTAGATCTTCTTCTGGATTGATGTCTATCTTAGGAGGCTGCTCAGAAGCCTTCTCTACAACTTCTTTAAAGAAGTATACGTTTTCTCTATGAGAGATCTTGGCCGTAGGTATCTTCTTTAAGAGAATTCCTAGGAAAGCCTTTATGCTCGGCATATATTCTGCTAACCTAGCCACTACTACAAACTCTACCTTGGTCTTCTTCCAGACTTTTTCAAATCTTGGAAATAATGCATCCAATAATACTATCGCCTTGGCTTCTGAATCTGACAGCTGGAACTCAAGCTCTCTCTCAACGAATAAAGGACTTATACCAGTAACTATTGCACCTATCTTTAAAGCTCCATAGTACGCTATTACAAACTGAGGCATATTGGGTAAGTATAATGCTACTACATCCCCCTTCCTTATACCCATGTTGTAGAGCGCTGTTGCAAATTTATTCACCAGCCTATTCAACTCTCTGTAACTGATCTTTTTACCTAGGAAGATTATAGCATCTCTATCTGGAAATTCTCGAGCAGTCTCCTCTAGGAGAGAAGAAAGAGGAACCCTAGGATAATCTATAGACTTGGGAACACCTTCAGGCCAATTCTTAAACCATGGTCTTTCAAACAACATGATCTCTAGTTAAGTATCACGTCTAGATGGATATAATCATTAGAACACGTTTCTCAATCTAGATAGAAGATAGACAATTTCTTTCATATTTCTCTTTATGATGCATGTTAGAAGTTATGAGTATAAAGAATTTTGGCTGGATATCGAAGTAATTCATCACTCACTCTTGATAAATCAACTCTTAACTGAAGGAAAGATAAAACCTAAGATAAACACTAATGTCATAGTATAGTTATGTGATTCTTGCTATATTGCTCGCTTCAATAACATTATCAGTGAGCCGAGAAACGTATTGAAAGATCTAGGAATGAGAGAGATGGATAGGAATAGAAATAATACTTTCTGCTGGGAGCAAGTGGAGGTAGTTATTGGAGAGAAGTTAAGATGGAGAAGAGAGGGTGTTCAAAGAGTCTAAGACGATTGGCAAAATATGAATCTCAGATCGATCTTACTTTTTTATTATAGGGATCCAGGATAATTCAGCTAAGTCATACTGCATTCGAGATATCATAGACACTCCTTCATATATTCTCAGTTCTCTATATGTTAATCGGCTTAGAGTTAACTCTACTTTAATCTTCTCAATTCTCTCCAAAACACTTGATAGCAATTCTCTCTCATGATTAAAGAATATCCTGTATACATCATCGTGATTATCCCTAAGGAGGGTTTTAGAAATACTTAGTCTTTCTAAAAACTGTTTATCAAGCACTTTCAATATACCTTCTTCTGTGAGTGAAGCTATCTCTGATGCTCGATCATTGATATCTTCTAGGAGGTGTGCAGCAACTCTAAAATCTAGTAAGTTTATGTTGGTTAGTCCCAGCCTGCTCTGTAGAGTTGGATCGTCTGCGCAGCTTCTAAGAATTCTTACAGTATAGAAATATAGTTTATCTACTTCTTCATCTCTCTGGATTACTCTTTCTGCAAGCTGTACATCTTCTTCTAAGATAGATGTAATAGAGTCTTCTATGGATTCTCTAGAGATCTGCCACATCCTCTTTATTATATCTATTGGTTGAACTTCTAATGGGTCTACCAACACTTTTAAAGTAAGCTTATTACCAATATACTCTAATATCTCTAAACCCATCAACTTGTTTTTGATCTTCAAGAACTCTAACTCAAAGAGGTCTTGAACTGTTCTAGGCATCTCTATTATGATCGTATTATATCCAAGTAAGTACGCAGCGACAATACTATTTATCAAGTAGGTCATATCTCCATGATATTTTAGATACATGATTCTTCTTGTCTTCTCTAAGCTGAGAGCTCTTATGATAATGGCCTCTTTCGCAATCTCTAGCTCAACGTTGTCTCCCTGTTTAAGTCCTCTAACCTCTACCCACTCTTTCGGGAGACTAATAACTAGCGATCCACCACTCTTCATTATACTCCTAATCTCTTTCATGCTCACATATAGTATATATTCATATGTATTAATATAGATTTTCAAGATGAAATCTTGATATATGTATTCTTAACTATTCCAAGAGAAAGGAGTTATGAAAGCTAACTGGAAAAAGAAGAAGAGCCTACAAGTAGCTTTAATCTCTTCTAATGCAGCACTATATGCAGCGGTAGGAGTAGCTACATATCTTGGAATATTTACACCTGTCTTCGGTACTGTTAGATTCTGGCCTTCGGTAGTAATTCCAGCAGCATTCTCTATACTATTCTCTCCATGGATAGGGGCTGTCGGAGCTGCTATAGGAATCTTTATCAGCGATATGGTAGTACATGGAAACCCGATACTAAGCATTACAGTAGGAGTTACATCAAATTTCATCGGATTCTACTTGATAGGTATCCTCGCTCGCGGTAGAATAAACATGCTGAAGAGGTTCCTATCTGGAGGTGTACAAGCAATACCATTAGGAGTTGCATTAGTCCAGTTTTTCTCAGGAGCATTAGATGAGATTACATCATATATCTTCTTGATTGTTGCAATTATAGTAATGCTGATAGGTATAGGGTTTGCACAGTTCAAACCAAAATATTCTAAGATAATTTACGCATCCTCAATAGGTTTAATGGTTGGAAGCGCTATAATAGGTTTAGGTCTCTGGCTCTACAGCCAGTTCGCAGTACTGCCTCTAGGCGTCTCCAACGCTCCGATAGTAGCTGCATTAACATGGTTCCTATGGACTTATCTAACAGAGGTCCCTTTCCTAGTATTCTTACTACCGCCGATAGTATATGCTGTTAGTAGAGCTATGCCTGAGAGAGTGGAGGTAGAAAAAGTAGTAAGTTGAAAGAAGGGGAAATGATGGAGAGATATGGTTATGCATATTTTCCATCAGCTCTCTCAAGCATATTCTCTCCAAAGATTAAATCAACTATGAATAATAGTGAGGTTAGGCTAGATAGAATTGGAGCTAGAGGTGGAGGCTTCTCTTTAGTAAATGGGTCTGAGACATGGGTCAAGATATACCCTGACGATGAAGATGGAGTTGATGTACTAGTAAATGGAAGTATTAGAGAATTCCCTCCATCAATAGAGGCTGTAGAAGAGATGAGGAGGAGGTATGGTATTAGGGGTAGGATAGAAGTTAGGCATAAGATACACGTACCGATCAGCACAGGATTTGGATCAAGTGCCTCATCAGCGGCAGGGGTAATACTTGCCTTGTCAACACTACTCGGTAGAGGGATAACCTTAAACGAGGTGATTAGGATAACTCATGAAGTTGAATTAAGATGTAGAACTGGACTGAATAGTGAAGCTGGTTTTGTATCCGGTGGATTAGTACTAGTCTTAAGAGAAGGGGCACCACCGAGAAGTATAGTAGACAATATACCTCTACCTCCAAATGTAAAATTAGTCGCTCTCATATCCCGACCTATTGAAACCTCTAGATCATTAACAGAACTATCAAAGATAGAGTACATAGAAGAGATAGGCGATAAATATCTATCTATGATCTTAAAGAGACCTACTGTTGAGAACTTCTTAAAGTATGCTAGAGAGTTTGCATACGAAGCTGGATTCGTATCAAATGGAGTTGAAGAGTTCTTTGAAGTATTTGAAAAGCTTCCATTAATAGGATATGCGCAGAATATGTTGGGAGAGGCGGCGCATGGACTAGCATATGATAAAGATCTAGAATGTATTTTAAAAGAGTTGAGAGAGACCTTCCCAGAAAAGAAGTTGATCGTATCAGATATAACTTCAATCTATAGTGTATCTTCAAAGAGTTTCAGTGTAATAGAACTTAAACAATCAAGAACATGAAAAATCATCTAGATGAATCTTATAAATTCCATGTAAATATCTCATCGAGTAAACTATACTGCTCCATTAATCTAGAACAGCTTGTCTTCCAACTGCAAGACTATTAAAGATTTTTATGAATTCTTTCTCTCTACCTCTAGGTATTAGTGCTGATGCAGCGAAGCTGTGACCATCTCCTGAACCTCCAACGGCTTCTGCAGACTTCATGGTTAACTCGGATGCAGGAGGCATCTCTCCAGACTTAACCGCCTCACTTAAGTCTCTAGGTGTTCTAACAGAGACCTTAATCCATTCTCCTTCAACTCTCCCTAGATTAGGTAGATTCGGCTCAAAATCCATGAAGCCTACAAGATACTTATCTGGAGCAGTTATTCTCTTATAACTTAACATAGAGCAGAATGTTCCAAGTGCTTTCGTACCTATACCACTAAAGAGATTATGTATATGAAACCATTGAACTACTCCATCTAATTTAAGCTTAGACTTAGAGATAATGGAAGATGCTTGAGCAAACCTATTCTTTCTCTCTTCCTCCATCTCCTCTGCTTCTTTAAAATCTATCTTGCGAGATAGTAGATAATCAACTACTCTATACGGTCCTCCACGATAATATCCAATACTTCCAATAGCTGTTAAAGAAGAAGAAAGCCTACTCCAAGTTTTATTCAAGAATCTTATGTAGTAGGATTCTTCATGATCTCTCTTAACTTCTACATCACCTATCTTTACAGAATCTTCTAAAGGTATCTTATTCAATCCAGTCATTGGACCTGGGATCTCAGCAGAGCCTACTACGGCCATCCATGCAGAATCTTCTATATCGGTCAACTTACGCATCAGCAAGTATGTTGCAGTCGAGCCGCTGACATCCCTCTCACCACTAAAACCATAGATCTCTGGATTCAAGTTTACTACGAGTGGAGAGTCTACTATCATGGGATCATGATGGTCGAGGATTATAGCTCTAGATCCACTGTCTTCGCACATCTTAGTGATTAGATCTGCTCTACCAGACCCGATATCTAGAAATATGAAGAGTTTGCAACCTGTAGAGTAAACCAGCTTTAGTATAGCTGGATGAATCTTCTCGATACACATCAATCTATACTCTTTCTTGATCTTTCTCAATGCTGAAGCCGATATGCTTGCAGAACATAATCCATCAGCATCATCATGAAAGACTAGACCTATTAAACCACTCCATCTTCTCAGCTCATCTGCAACTTCTTCAATCAATCTAAAGTAATCTTCTCCTCTCATCTCCCAATTATCATAATGATAAAGAAGTTAATAACTCTCTCAAAAAACTTAAAAATAATGGGGAAAACGTTGATGTGTTTTTAAATATTAGAGTAGACTCAATTTTATAGAGTATGAATTTACGTAGAACGGTTACTGCTATCCTACTGACCTCTGTACTCATATTCTCAGTAACGTTATTCTTAATACTCTCTCAAGGTTCATTCACTTATCTAAATTTTTCTGAAGAAATGTATGAAGGTGTTAGGTTGATAGTTTGCAAACCAGATGTTCCAATCTCTAGTGCTTTAATAGTAGTTCACGGAGGGAAGGCATCGAGTGAGGTGTCTGCAGAATTCTGTAAAAGCTTCTATGATAGATTAGGCGACTTAAAGGTCACGGTTATATCAGTCGACTATCCAGAGAATTTAACCATAATCGAAGAGATAGAGTACGTAGTTAAATCTGTCAAGTATGCTGAGACGAGACCATTTATAGATAAGGAGAAGATATGTGTGCTTGGAGTGAGTAGGGGAGGATACTTAGCTTTAATGACTGCGGTAAGAACTAATATTAAATGTGTAGTAGATGCATATGGTCCTACTGATCTTAGAGATATGTTTGAACATGCTAGAGGAGATCCTGCATTGTGGACGGAGTGGGAGTGGTACTACATAAGCTTGATGAAGTATATCGAATCTGAGAACCTAGATAAGGTTAAAGTGTTTAGCGAACTATCACCAATACACAATGCTATCCATATCGAGGAAGATGTCTTGATAATGCATGGATTAAAAGATACATCAATCCCCTCTAAACACAGTATTATGCTAGTGGAAGCTTTTAACAAAATTGGTAAAGCAAACTACATTCTCAGATTATATGATGATGAGATTCACGGATTCTCTCTTTTGAAAGGTAAACCATACGAAGACTTAAAACAGTTCTTATCCAAGACTCTTCAGAGTAAGTAGGATTAAAAGAAATCAGTTAAAGTTGCTCCACCAGTCTTCTTTAAGTCTTCAAGCTTAACCCCCAGTGGCTCGAGTACTCGGATACAAGCTGATAGTATCTGCTTATCTATATAGTACTCCCAATCGACCTCATCTTTACTTACCTTAAAATATGGTTTAACTCTCTTGTAGAGCGGGCCTGATCCTTGAATAACTATATACCCTACTTTATCTCCAGGCTGTATCCTCCAGCCCTCTTTTATCAATTGGCGTGCTATTACTATATGTGGCTGAGTAGCTTCATATTCATCTAGAGGCTTTGTTATCTGCCTCCATATAACCAGCTCTCTCATCTCCACCTCTCTATCCATAATCTTTTTGATATAATTCCTCACAGTCTTTAATGCTTCTCCAATATCTCCAGTCATCAACAGAATTTTCACAGTCTCTTCTTGAGCTTCTCTAGCTATAAGGCTCCAGTCTCCTCTAACAGCTTCTAAGCCGATTATGTCAATCTTTAAGTCTTCTTTTATTCCAGCATACTTCTTCTTAGCTTCTGTAAATATTACTCTTTTATAGATCTTCTCCACCTTAGCCTCTAACCCTAAGTCTTCCTCAACCCATTTAAGAAATTCTTCTAATCTCCCATAGTAATTTTGGAGGAAAAGAGAATCCGTGTCTGAGTAAATTATCTTCATACCTAGTTCCTCTGCTTTCTTGATAGATTCCATTATGACATGTCTACCCCAGCTAGTAGTCGCTTCAGCTACTTCTCTAGTATACCATCTAGCTCCAATCCATCCAGTGTAACCGTAGATTGCATTAGAGATAACTTTGATAGCCTTTTGTCTTGCATTTAAAACTCTTGCCTCAACCGAGTCTTCATCAAGTTTCTTCAACTTTTCTTGTATCTGTCTCCTCTCAGCTATCAGAGTCTTTAATGCATGTGGAAGAAAACCTTCAGGCTCTTTCTTAAATCTAAAGTTATTTGGAGAAATGTATTCACCATCTTCACTTAAAGTATCGAATGATATGTTATACTTGATCATTAAGCTTGGGTACATAGACCTAAAGTCTACGATAGCTACATCTTCATGAAGACCTGGTTTAGGACTTTTAACCAATCCACCTACATACGAGACGTGACTTATTTCAGGCTTCTTCGGGATCAACTCCCCCCTTTCTACAGCTAGATACATTAAATAGTTCTCTACTCTAAAACCTGTAGAAGCTGTTAAGACATAGTCTACAGGCATCCCAGTTAATTCGCTGATGCTGAATATATAGTCTCTCAAAGCTTCATAACATTTCAACATCGCTTCTACCCTCTGTAAAGAGTATCTCTTAACTTTCTCAGAATCTCTTCTCCATATCTCAGCTATCTCCCACTCTTCTACTCTATCAAATTCTTGATCCAATCCTAAGTATGCTGTAAATTCTTCTAAAGTCTCAACTGTTAGTTCAGGGATATCTCTAGCCATGTCTTCTAAATCTATGTTCAACCTACCTCTAATCGATATGTGTCCATGTATACTCGTATGAGGCTCTGAGCCCAGCCTACCGATAAATAATCTTAATCCATATCTCTGAACTCTCTCTACAAGATAACTCCAGTGAAGTCTGTTGGAAGAGAATCCAACTATTATATCTGGATCTTCTTCTTCAATAATCTTCAAGAATTCTCTGAGAATCTTTTCTTCATCTCCATATAATTGAGTTCTCCTACCTCTTAACGTAGCTAAAGATATCAATATTACTGGGTCTCTCTCAGGCTTAGGCGATCCACTTTCAGAATAATAGATTACATCGAAGGATAATACGTGGAGAGGGGGAGGGATCACGTCTTTAACATACTCTACCTTGTCTGCTTCTACTATTCTGATAAGATCGTCTCTGATCATGTTGCCTTTAACTCTTATACCACCTGATGGTCTCAAGTTATTCTCGATCAAGTATTTTACAGATGGTCTAACATCTTCTTCATATAGTTCTATATCTTTAAGCTCTTTTGCAATCTTTTTCGCTAAGCTCTCAACATCTTCTACATCAACGTATACCTTGATAGCTTTAACATCTCTACCTCTAATCTTCCTACCTACTTCTTCTATCTTGAATCCTTGCTTCACCAGATATTCTACTACTTCTCTGTGCTTACTTGCTATGATGTAAAAACTTGGAGAGTATCTCTGTTTAACGATGTATGTTTTTCCCTCTTGATCCTTACACCATAACCAGACAGTAGGCTTACCATCTTCAACTTCAACGGCTATATCTAGAAGCCAAAGAACCTCGTTCATCCTCTATCTAATATAATCTGAAAGGAGTAAATAAATATGGATTAAAGATAGGGTGCTGTATATTATTCTAGATTACATGTGGAAGACATAGGTATTTTCAAGATCTTATAAATTGTATCTGAGCTTTTCAAAAATTTTCAGAATGGTCGTAGAGATTGAGAACAAATATTCTATGCTAGAGCTTTACGAAGATAGAGGGTTTCTAGAAGTAGTGTCTACTTGACTATACCATAATGTTACTACTCTTTATCTTGATTAAGGGTATTGTAATATCGTTTGGTTCTGTAGAAAACTCATCTCCAAATCTTATCTTTCCAGTAACTCTATTTAGATAGATGAATCTAGTATTAGGTATGCTATCTAGTTTACAGAAGTAGATTATTGGAAGAGTTGAAGCAAGAGGTTGGAGAAAAACGAATGCCATCTTCTTCTCTACATCTACATTTATCAACGATATGGGCATTACTGAGCTTAACAATACTAACTGCTCAAGACTCTCAACCTCTATCTTTACATTACCACTAAGAGTGCTCATCTCAAAGTAATAATTAGAAGTAGAAGTATATCTTCTTTTCTTCTATTCAGCTTTATTGAATGGATAGATATCTTTAATGATCTTAGAGGCTTCTTCTAGATCTTTGTGACTATCAATACTCATCCAGAAAACATCTGGAAACAGTATCGCTCTCAACCTTCCTTCTTCAGCCATCTTTGGGAAAGACGTACGCTCTATATCTCCTTTATATGGAAGATACGTGAATACTTCTTTAGTGAAGATGTATGCTCCAGCATTTATCCAATAATCTTTTATCATAGGTTTCTCTATAAATGATCTTATAGTCAAGGTATCTTCCTCAAAGTCTACTATTCCGAATGGGGAGGGGAGGGGGATTAAAGCAATAGCTCCAACAAATTTTTCAATTGATGTGGGAAGCCTCCTTAAATCTAGATTGGTAAGAATATCTCCATTAATTACTATAAACATCTCAGCATCTTCAAGCTCTCTCCTAGCGTTCATCAATGCTCCTCCAGTCCCAAGAGGTTCAGATTCAATTACATACGTAACTTCAACTCCATACTTACTACCATCACCGATCTCTGCCTTCACCTTCTCCCAGAGATATCCAACACACAATACGATATCGGTAAAACCATAATGTTTTAACCACTTGATCTGCCATGCTAGTATAGATCTTCCAGCTACTGGGAGCAGAGATTTTGGAAGACTTTCAGTTAATGGTCTCAACCTCTTACCATATCCACCTGCAAGAATAACAACCTTCAACACTATATCTCAGATTTTATATCAGAATAACATAGATTTAATTTTTAAGTTTATTTAATTCAGATAGTTAAGAGAATGGCTCAGTATGTCTATCCTCTCTTACTTTAATGCTGAAGCCTTATATGTTTTAGAGTTAAAGATTTAATAAGAATGTTTTAAGTCTACCTAGAGGAGTATGACCACGGATAAAAGTTTAAAGATATATAATTCTCTCAATCATGAGATTGAAGAGTTTACTCCAGTAAGCGGTAATAAGGTATTCATGTACGTCTGTGGTCCAACTGTTTATGATTATATGCATATAGGTCACATGAAGACCTATATCTTCTACGATGTCTTAGCTAGATATCTATCTTACAAAGGATACTCAGTCTACTTCTTAATGAATATTACAGATGTAGATGATAAGATTATTAATAGATCTATCGATAGGAAGGCTCTCTATCTTCTCAAGGATACAGATATGAGGTTGGAGGAATTAGCAGAGAAATTAGGTCTAGGTGTAGAATATGCTAGAGAGAGGGTTATCGAGTTGATTAAATCTGGTTTAGTAGAATTAGCTGATACTCAAGATTTGAGAAGAGAGTTGATAGAATTGGAGAAGAAGCTTTCTCTAGTAGATGATGAAATAGAAGAGAGGAAGCTTGAGGAGCAGTATGAAGCTCTTAAAGACAGTATTACTCCCAATAGAGTATTACGTATCTCTGAGAATGGTAAAAAGATTATCGATGAGATAATATCAAGAGGATCTAAACTTGATCCTATTGGTATAGCTAAAGAATTTGAAGAATATTTTAGAGAAGATATGAAGAAGCTTGGAATAACTACTATAAATGTCTATGCAAGAGCAAGCGAATTCATAGAAGAGATAATAAGTGTTGCGAAAAAGTTGGAGGAAGAAGGCTATGCATATGATACACCTAATGCTTTATACTTCAATTCTTCAAAGTTCAAAGACTATGGTAAACTTTCAGGAGTAGACCCAGATAGAGAGTACAGAGTTCATAGAATTGAACTGGATCCTAATAAGAAGAACGATGCTGACTGGGCTTTATGGAGAAAGATTAAGAAGGGTCATCCGAGAGAGCCTTGCTGGGATTCTCCATGGGGTGTTGGGAGACCAGGTTGGCATATCGAGGATACAACGATCATCTTGAGGCTTCTAGGTTCTCAGATAGATATTCACGGTGGAGCTAAAGAGTTGATGTTCCCCCATCATGAAGCAGAGATAGCTCAAGCTGAAGCATACACGAAGATTAAGCCTTGGGTTAAGTTCTGGGTTCACACAGATGTATTAACGGTTAATGGTAAGAAGATGTCTAAATCACTTGGAAACTATATCAGTGTTAGAGATGCTTTAAAGGTATTTGATCCAGAGGTATTAAGGTACTGGGTGCTTTTAACTAAGTATAGGCATAGAATGGACTTAAAGCTTCCATTCGAACCTGATCTCTTAAACCCTATCAAGCCTGAACATCTGCTCGAGACACCTATTAAGCAAGCAGAGCAGGGACTTGAGAGAATATACAATGTTATACGTTATGCATCTTTTATGCCTAAAGATGATGAACAAGATGATGAGACGAGGAAGCTTGGAGAAAGCTTAGAATATATGAAGAAAGAGTTCTTGGAAGCTTTAGACGATGATCTAGATACACCGAGAGCAATAGCTACTTTACATGAATTTGCAACAATATTCTTTAAATATTGTAAGGATCGAGGAAAACTGAATAAGAAGATAGCTGAAGAGATTGTTAAAGTCTTTCGAGAACTTGGAAGTATCTTGAATATTCTTCAGAAAGAGGTCATGAAGTTAAGTGATGAAAGGATGAGAGACCTAGTTGATTTAATAGTAGATATAAGAGATAAGTTGAGGAAGAGAGGTGAATATAGTTTGGCTGATGAGATTAGAGAAAGACTTAGAAGTCTTGGAATAATCTTAGAAGATACCGCTAAAGAGACAAGATGGTATGTATCTCGAGAATCTCCCTCTTAAGCTTTTTATAAGTTCTCCAATCTCACGAGACCACTTTATAAAAGCTTTTTAAGCTATCTTAAAACAAAAAATTTTTATATTATTTATAAAGGCCTTAAAGATAAGTATATATGATAGTAATCCTTAAATTCAAGCTTGCAACAAGATAATAGTAGGAGGTAAGGCTAATATACAAATATTTCATTTTACAAAATTGTATAAAAAAATTATGCTCTGGAGGTGAAGTCGAATTATGATAAAAGGATGGAAAGAGGGAATGATCTGCCCTGAATGTGGGAACGATGTCTTAGTCCACGACCCGAGAACAGGTGAAGTAACATGTCCAAGCTGTGGATACGTAGTCTTAGAGAGAGATATTGATAGAGGTCCAGAGTGGAGGAATATTGAAGATGAAGAAGAGAGTAGGAGTAGAGTAGGAGCACCTCTCTCTATAATGTATCGAGACCACGGCTTATCCACAGTAATTAATAAGATAGATGAAGATGCTGCTGGAAGAAAGCTTTCGAAAGAAGCTAGAGAGAAATTATTAAGATTGAAGAAGCTGGATGCAACTAGTCAAGTAGATGCTTCTGAAGCTAGAAATCTACAGCAAGCAGTAAACATCCTCCAGATATACATTGATAAGCTTCACCTAAGTCAAGCAATAGCTGAGAAGGCCATGCTAATATATAGAAAAGCTTTAAAGGAAGGGTTAGTTAGAGGTAGAAGCATTAGATCTATAATGGCTGCATCGGTTTATGCAGCATGTAGGTCTATGAACGCTCCCCGAGATCTGAGAGAACTCGAGAAAGCATATCCAGTAGTTAAGAGGAAGACCATCGCTCAAGGGTATAGATTATTATTGAAGCATCTAAAATTCAAGGTTCCTGTAGTAGACCCAGCAGTTTACTTAAATAAGATAGCTTCAAAGGTTGGACTAGATCAAAGAACTGTTCAAGAAGCTTTAAGAATACTTCAAGAAGCTACAAAGGCTGGAGCAACAGTTGGTAAAGACCCTGTTGGAATAGCTGCAGCCGCTCTCTACATGGCTTGCCAAGAGACTACTCAAAATATAACTCAGAAAGATATAGCTAGAGCTGCTGGAGTAACAGAGGTTACAGTTAGGAATAGGTTTAAAGGGCTTAAAGAGATCCTCGAAGGATCTTCTGTATCTGCCTAGACTACTTCTATATTTTCTTCTGTATGTCCCATCTCTAATAGTACTTCTTTTACCTTATCTCTATGGTCTCCTTGTAAAAGTATTACACCATTCTTTACAGTTCCACCTGAAGCACATATCGATTTTAACTTCCGAGCAAGTTGTTCAAGTTCTCCTTTATCATCATCTAAGCCCTCGATGATAGTAACAGGTCTACTCCACTTCCTCATCTCCAGCTTAACTTTTATTCTTTGCTGCTCTCGACTTATCGTCTTACATACACATATTGTTTTAGGCAACCCACAGACGGGGCAGATCTCTGCCATTACCTACCTCCTTTACAGCATCTATCTATTTACTCTAAGAATTATATAAGCATTCTATAGTAGAAAAATAATGTAAACTTGCTTCTCTTAAACTCTATTCTTCTTCAATTCATATTCTTCTCTACTTATGTATGGTTTAGCTGGAACACCTTTAACTACTATTGAAGATGGAATATTGTGAGTAACTACTGAGCCTGCAGCTATTACAGCTTCATCCCCAATCTCTACTCCTGCTAAGATAGTGGAATTAGCTCCTATTACTACATTCTTACCAATTTTAACTCCTTCAAGTCTTCCTATAGGATACTTATCATTTGTTACGACAACGTTTGGACCGATGAAAGTTCCATCTCCTACTTCTGTTAGGTGGGGTAGGTATACCATTGACTGGATTATTACTTGTTCTCCAAGATGTACTTCTCCATCAAGTTGTGTAAAGCTTCCCACCTTACATCTTGAGCCTACGATCGAGTTAGAGCGGATCAAGACTCCGTGACCGATCTCTACATCATCACCTATCTCAACTCTATCATATATTATCGATGAGCTTCTAATTATACATCGTTCACCTATGATGGAGCCTTCACTTACACTATCTAGGTCTAAAACATTACATCTAATCGTCTTCAGTAATCTTTCCCTAGTTGGATACCCGACTTGAACCCATCTATCGATAAAAGTATCTCTCCCAATCTTAGACGGACCATATATTACTACTTCATCAAATATCTTTCCCATGATGACCGCTCTCTTCGATATATAAGAACTGCTCATCGATCGAACCTCATTCAATAATCTTTAAAAATACGTAATTAAGATTTCTCAAAACTCAGTCTACAAATAATTAAAAGATTTGTAAATAGTTACATTTAGAAACAAGCCTATCTATAATGAGTAATCATACAATCTTTCTTTACATTGTGAGTATATGAGACGTGTTAAATTTATTTCTAGGAGAAGCAAGCCTATCTATGATGAGTAAGATCATCAAGAACTTCGAGCAATTAGTCCAAGAGAGAAGTGGACTGCTCTCTGAGAGTCGGAGAGATGTGCTAGAAGCTGTTGAGAAAGCTCTAGAAGAAGTCTTACCTGAGAATGCTTTAAGAAGGCATGTAAAGAGGGTTGGAGGAAGTTTGATAATCAAGGGCGTTAGGTATAGACTAAGTGAATTCAAGAAGATAATTGTACTAGGAGCTGGGAAAGCATCTATCGGGATGGCCAGCTATATTGAGAAGATACTACTAGATAAGATTAGTCTCGGAGCAGTAGTTGCACCTAAAGAGAAGGTTACTGAAGCTAAGCTAAAAAAGATAGAAGTTCTACCTTCTACCCATCCTATCCCAAGCATGTTAGGAGTAAGAGCCTCAGAGAAAATATTAGAGTATGCTAATTCTTCAGACCCTGAAACTCTCGTAATATTCCTTTTATCAGGTGGAGCTTCTGCACTCTTACCGCTACCAGCACACCCATTAACTCTAGAAGATAAAGCTGAAACGACTAGACTACTATTAAAGAGTGGTGCAACAATAGATGAGATAAATATTGTTAGAAGACATCTCTCTGAGATTAAAGGTGGAAGGCTCTTAAAGAAGTTGAATAACGCTAGAGTCATATCTTTGATAATCTCAGATGTTGTAGGAGATAAACTTGAAGCTATAGGCTCAGGACCCACCGCTCCAGATCCAACTACGTTTAAAGATGCTCTAGAGGTTCTTAAGAGGTATCACATCTGGGAACATCTACCTGAAAGGGTTAGAAAGAGGATAGAAGATGGTGTAAATGGTTCCATAGAAGAGAATCCTAAACCGGGAGACCCGCTGTTCAACAGAGTTCAGAATGTAATTATTGCAAGCATATCGGATGCATGTGAAAAAGCCTATGCATACTTAAGATCGAAGAAGTATTCTACAAAGATACTTACAAGATACATGGAGGGTGAAGCATCAGAAGTAGGAAGATTTCTAACATCTTTATTGAGAGAACAAGCTACCAGGAAGGGAAGATATTCTCTGATATGTGGTGGTGAGACAACTGTTAGAGTAAGAGGTCATGGTATAGGAGGTAGAAATCAAGAATTAGCACTCTCAGCCTCGATAGGGATCAAAGATTTAACATCATGTTGTTTAACGAGTATAGGGACAGATGGAGTTGATGGTCCAACAGATGTAGCTGGAGCAATCGTAGATGGAGAAACATATCTAGAAGCAATCAATAAAGGAATTAATCCTATAAAATATCTATCAGATAACGATTCATATACATTCTTCCAGAATGTGGGAGGTCATGTAATCACAGGACCTACAGGCACAAATGTTGGAGACCTTGTAATAGCTATAGTTAGAAATGAGTAAGAATTATTTTAGAAAAATTTCCTAGAGAGCTTAGTATTGATCTATATGAAGCCATGACTTAGAATGAATAGAACATGCTTCATAAATACGTTAAGATTATTTAGAGAATTTCTATGAGATTATGCTTCAAGATATTTTATGAAAAACTTTAAAGATACGGTTTTACAAGGTTATGTTGGAAAGACTTGAGAATAAGGATACTGGTGGCCATCCTATTAGCTTACGCCTTATCTCTCTTGATCCCCAATATACTGTATCCATACTTAAACATCTTGACACCTTCTGAAATACTACTCGGCATCATTATGTTAATCGTAGTCGGAGTCACAGTCGGAATCATAACAGCCTTAATAGTTAAAGAAAAGACTCCATCGATTACAATATCCATAACAGGAGGAGCATTAGGATTACTAACACCATACATCTTCTCCACTATACTTGGCATCAGCCTACCAAGATTCTTATTAACACTCATCAATATACCACTCCTATATTTAATCACTCTATTATCTCCTCTAATGGCCGCATCCATCTCCTATGTATACTTGCTTTCAGTAAAAGTAAAACCAGTAACTGTTGAAAGAGGAGAAGTAACTGAAAAGGTTGCAGAAGAAGTTGAAGAGGTAAAGAAAGAAGAAGTAATAGAGGTTAAACAAGAAGTTGAAAAACCATTTGAGGAAGAAGTGATCGCAGAGATCGTCAAGAAAGAAGTTGAGTCGGAGGCACGTCTAGAAGAAGAGAAGCCACCTGTCGAGCCTGATCTTGAATTCTTGAAAGAATTGATTAAAGAAGAGAAGCCTGAAAAAGTAAGAGTTGAAGAGATGGCTGTCGTTGAAGAAGTTTTATTGAAGAAGTGTAGATACTGTGGTGAATCTATCCCTGCAGACTCGGTCTACTGTCCATTATGCGGTAAATACGTAGGTGAAGAAGAAAAGAAGACATGAGACTTTTATAAACATGCTCTAGAATAAGAAATTGTAAGGATTCTTGAGAAACCATATCTTTAAGTGCATCTTCTCTCACGACCATTTCCTTCTCCAAAGATACTGGATAGACTATGTAACCTCTATATTCCTCGTAAAAGAACGATCTAAAATCCATCTTCAACTCTCATAATCTCAGAATGATAAACATCTAATAATTTTCTTAAGTAGAAAGAAAGATTTAATGACGAGTTCAATATTTTATTCACCGACACCTCAACCTTAAACTAATATATATGAATGTGGATGAGAGATCTTATTGAAGTTTAGTTGGGGTTAGAGATCAATCTCATAGCATTCGATAGTCTTGGAACAAGAAGTATGGCCACATCTATTGAGACTAATTCAGCGAGGATCATGATAGACCCGAGCGCAGCTTTAGGTCCTAAGAGATATGGACTCCAACCTCACCCACTAGAGTATCAGAAACTTAGAGAACATAAGAAGGCTATTTCAGAGATAGTAAAAGAGTCTGATTTAGTGATCGTTACCCACTATCATTACGACCACATACCTAGACCAAGTGAAGATATAGATTGGCTAGCTGGAAAGAAGCTATTGATAAAAGATCCACATCATATGATTAATTACAGTCAGAGGATGAGAGCTAGCACCTTCATAGAATCTCTTAAAAAGATAGATGCAAAGTTTGAGGTAGCGGATGGTAGAGAATTCAAGATAGAAAGCTGTAGATTGAAGTTCTCTAACCCAGTACAGCATGGGAACGATTCTAAACTTGGATACGTACTTGAAGTTCTAATTGAAGAAAATGGAGAGAAGATTATCCATACATCAGATGTGGAGGGGATCATCGTAGAAGAACAGATAATGTTCATCTTATCCAATATGCCCGACATAGTTATATGCGATGGTCCAATGACGTATATGCTTGGAAACAGCTTCTCGCAAATAGATCTAGACAAGTCAATCAAGAATCTCAAGAGAGCGATCAAAAGAACGAACATGCATACACTAATCTTAGACCATCATCTAACTAGAGATAGAGAATGGAGAAGTAAGTTGAAAGACTTCTTAGAAGAAGTGAGAGATATGGTAAACATATGTACAGCGGCCTCCTATATGGGGGTTGATGAACAACCTCTTGAATCTATTAGAGATATCTTATGGAGAACACATAATGTTAAGAATGAGCGATGAACCAATGAGAAAATATAACAGCATATTTAGAATATGTTACACTCATTCTAAGCTGTGCAAACTCCCTCCATCTCAATCATTATCATCATGTTACTACGATAAGGATAAAGATCAATTGAGAAGTAGTAACCTCAAATAGTTGATTAGTCATCTTTAAGTTCAGGATATAAGAGATCATAGATAG
Source organism: Aigarchaeota archaeon (assembly GCA_025058515.1). GTDB lineage: Archaea > Thermoproteota > Nitrososphaeria_A > Caldarchaeales > Wolframiiraptoraceae > Geocrenenecus. The sequence continues at coordinate 20,617 of JANXDW010000006.1, read as the reverse complement.
TAGATGAATACGTTACCTCTCGATGAAGAAGAAGTACTAGAGATGTTGGCTAAACCTGTGTCTGAGGCCTTTAGAGAGAGATTTAAACATCTTACTGCTCCACAGATATATGCTATACCTAGGATACTTGAGAATAGGAATATACTCTTGATTGCCCCGACGGGTACTGGGAAGACAGAGGCCGCTCTGCTACCTATCTTGAGCAAGATGCTGGTCGAAGATGTGGGGCATGGAATAAAACTTCTCTATATAACTCCTCTCAGAGCACTTAATAGAGATCTTTTAGATAGAATTGATTGGTGGGCTCATAAACTTGATTTCAAGGTCTCTGTAAGACATGGTGATACAGCATCTCGTGAGAGAAGAATACAGACCATCTCTCCTCCAGACATACTTATAACAACTCCTGAAACATTACAAATAATTCTCACAGCTAAAGTTTTTAGAAATTATCTAAGAGATGTTAGATGGGTTGTAATCGACGAAGTTCATGAGCTGGCTACAGATAAGAGGGGTGCACAGCTATCTATAGCTCTAGAAAGACTTAGATTGATCACTGGTCTAGATTTTCAGAGGATCGGTCTCTCGGCAACTATTGGAAGCCCTAAGAAAGTTGCAGAATATCTAGTAGGAGTAGGTAGAGGATGTGAGATAATCGATGCTTCAGTAGCTAGAAGCATGGAGATAGATGTACTGTACCCTGCTCCAGATAGTGAAGATTATGAATTAGCTGAGAAGCTGGGGGTTTTTCCAGATGTAGCTTCAAGACTTAAAACAATAAGAAGATTGATAGATGAACATGAATCGACGCTTATCTTTACTAATACTAGACCTCTCGCAGAGATACTTACCAATAGGTTTAGGCTTTGGGATCAGCATATGCCAGTCGGCATACATCACGGTTCTCTATCTAAGTCTACTAGAATTACAGCAGAACATGGTTTGAAGAGCGGTGAGCTCATCGGGATAATATGTACATCATCTCTAGAGCTAGGGATAGATGTTGGAAGAATAGAGCTCTGCATACAGTATAATTCTCCTAGAGAAGTTACTAGGCTTGTTCAGAGGATAGGTAGAAGTGGGCACTCATTAGAGAAGACCGCTAAAGGAGTAGTAATAGTAATGGATTCAGATGATGCTCTAGAATCCATGGTCATCACTAAGAGGGCTAGAAATGAGCAGTTAGAAGAAGTCGAGATCCCCAAAAACTCTCTAGACGTCTTGATGCATCAAGTATCTGGGCTCTTAATAGAATATGGAAAGATGAAGATAGAAGACATGATGACCATCTTTAAGAGATCCTATAACTTCAAAGACTTAAACCTAGATGAGCTGAGAGATGTACTACAACACATGTCTTCTCTTGGAATAGCTGAGATAAGAGATGAAACCGTATATAAGCCTAGAAACACTGCAGAGCTATACGATTACTACTTCTCCAATCTTTCTATGATTCCTGAAGAACATCAGTATCTAGTTATAGAAGAGAAGAGCGGTGAATCTGTAGGAATACTAGATGAAGAATTTGTAGCAGAATACGGTGAACCTGGAACTAGATTTATACTAACTGGAAGAGTTTGGGAGGTACTGCATACAGAGAGTGATAGGATATATGTTTCATCTGTAGATGAGTATGAGGGAGCTGTACCTAGCTGGGTTGGAGATGAGATACCTGTACCTTATGAAGTAGCTCAAGAAGTAGGAGTGCTTAGAAGAGAATATGCTGAGAGGAGGTTGTCAGGGGAAGAACCTGAATCGGTAATTAGAGATATTGCTGATAGATATGGTGTAGGATATGATGTAGTCTCTAGAGCTTTTAGAGAAGTTGAAGAACATATAAGAAAGAAGATAATCGTACCTTCAGATAAAATCGTCTTACTAGAGTATACTGAACCTTATGTCATCCTTCATATTCATGGTGGATTGAAAGCTAATAGAACTATACAGAAAGCCTTGGCCTATAATATGTCTGAGAAGATCGGTGCATCTGTACATGGACAGCAAAATCCATACAGGATAATCTTCAAGTCCAAGCATATAACAGATGATACTATCTTAGAAAGTATAAGAGAGATATTAGAGAATGATTTTGAAGAGAAGGTTAAGAAGGCTGTAGAATCATCTACGTTATTCAAGCGTAGGCTTATCCACGTAGCTAGAAAGATGGGAGTAATTAAGAGTGATGCAAGTATAGCTGACTTAAATATAAACCAATTTGCAGAAACACTAAAGGATACAGTAGTTTATCGGGAAGCATTAAACTATACGCTTTTCCACGATTTCGACTTAAAGATCTCTAAGAAGATCTTAGAAGATATTCTTGAAGATAGGGTTAAACTAGTAAGATGGAGAAACACATTCTCCGAGCCATCTCCTTTAGCGAAGATAACATTATCAAAGTTTGAGCATGAAGGAGAGGTAACGACAAGTGAAGGAATAAAGAAGCTAGTGCTTACCTCTGTTAGAACTAGACTACTCTACGAATCTTGGATAGAAGTATGCACTGATTGCTTTGAATATTATAAGAAGACTCTAGTTAAAGATATGGAGGAGAAGCCAGTCTGCCCAGTCTGCGGTTCAGATAGGATAGGGGTAGCAAGATATGAGCTAGAGGATATCCTAGGATTAATAGCTAGGAGAGGTAAATCAGTAAATAAGAAAGAGAAGAAGATTCTTGCAGAGCTTAGAAGAAATGCTGTGTTAATAAAGAAATATGGTAGAACAGCTGTATTAGTCCTCTCAGCAAGAGGATTGACATTAAAAGAAGTAGTAGAGATACTAAATAAAGAGAGTAGAGAGAACTTAAATTTAATAGAATTGATAATAGAAGCAGAGAAGAAAGCATTACAAAGAAGATTTCAATAATAAATCATCGACCTAAAAATTTAATTAAAAATTAATTAAAAATATAAGTTAGAAATGTACGTAAATGTTCATCTGAGCATGAATTCTCTAATAAAATGCATCAGTATAACAAAAATTTAAATAAAATAAAATATGTTAAAAAAAGGGAAAGAATATGCAATATACTGACCCAAGTAGAGAAGTTGTAAAAGCATTAATGAATTATGGTCCAAGATATTCAAAGATCTCTAAAGAAACAGGAGTGCCAGTAACGACTGTAAGATACATTCTACGGGAGAAATTGCCGAGACTAGGATTCATAGTTCGTGCAGCAATAAACTATGGACTACTAGGGTTACAAAGATACCTAGTGCTAATAGAAACATCATTACCTCTCGAGTATATGTGTAGTCTATTAGACTTACTCGGGGAGAGAGCATACCTAAATTACTATACATACCTCATGAAAGAAAGAAAATTCTTAACAATATTCTCGATACCTCCATCTTTCCAAGACTCATTCATAAATTTTCTAGATAGATTAATCGATTTAAAATTACTTAGAAGGTACACCATTAATAAATTAGAATATAGAAGATTGATCCCATTTAGAACTAATTGCTTTGATTTTAATCGAGGAGTGTGGTCTCTTAATTGGGATGAACATAAAAGTGAAGAAATACATGAGATTTATGAGATACCAACTGGATTCGAGAATCTAACATCTCTAGACTTAAAGATACTTGCAAAATTAAATGAGAATGCTTTTGTAAAATATACTGAACTAGCGAATTACTTGAATGTAACGAGACAAACGATCAAGAGACATTATGAAAAAATAAAGAAAACAATATACATGTATGGGTTATTATGGATACCTAAAGAAAATCCTGAACTGGTCTCAGTACCATTGATAGTAGGATCATCTTTTGATGAGATATCTCGTAAGACAATGCTTAACATCCCATTTAGCCACTTGGAGATGAAGACCGATGATAGAAAATATTATGTTATGTTGTTTATTCCATCATTAGGATTTTACAAGACTGTTAGATATATGAATGAGAGAATGAATATTGAATTATTCGACTTCCTAAGCATGAAGCACACTGCAAACTTTCTCTGCGATGGACTACCGTATAATGATAATAAAGGCTGGATAAATGTCTTCGATCTAATAACTGAAAAAATATTAGAGAAAGTAAGATTGTTTAAGTAGTTTTAAGATGGTACTTTACCAGATTTTGTACCTAAGACTTCAATTCCTAAAGCTAACATTACTGCTGTTATCGCTGCTTGTATCAATAGTATTGTTAGCAGTTCTTTGGATAGGCCCAATTTTAATGCAAACTCCTCTAATTGCATATAACATAATCTCCTCTAGTATTATATAACATTTTTGCCAAATTAAAAGAACTTTTTATAAATTTGTTAACCTCATTTATAAAAGTTATCTTCACTGAAGACCTATAATAGCAAAGAATATACGATTTCATTAAAAGTGTAGAGGAGATCTATTTATTATAGAAGACCTTATAATCAAAAACATAGATAATATCTCTTAAGAATAACTTTTTTCATTATCATGAAAGTTGTAGAAAAATTATCTTGAAAGATATAGAGATTCTGCTAATCTTAATATCTAAAAGTGATTAACGTCACTAGAAATAGTAAAAATCAATGAGAAGCTTGAAGATAGAAGATTATGCTTTCTCCATATTCATTCCTAGAACTCAACATAATCATTAGATAATTGATCAGCAAAATTCCTACTTTCATCAATAGACTTTTTAAATCATAAGAAGATGGAGAACGCTCGTTAAACTGTCGAATCGTGAAGAAACAAGTAGAGAGATACTCACACCTTCGTAGACCGTTAGTTTAATCAACATTATTACATAAATGATTTAAGATTTTGTAAAAAATGATAATCTACCATTTTTAGATTTTTAAACTAGAGTTACTTCATATACATGATCATTTTGCCGGTGGTTTTCTCTGTACAACATTCTAGAGGTGGCTCTGGAGCTACATCAGTAGCTTTAACACTTGCATACAATTTAGCTCGAAGAGGTAGGACACTCTATGTCGAGGCAGACTTCTTAAATCCTGTGCTTGAACATCTTATCCCTATAGAGAGACATGTTGCAAAATGGTCTAATGATTGGATAACGGGTGAAGCCTCGATAGAAGAAGCTTCGATAGACGTAAGCGACACCGCTGGTCTACCATCTCAGAGCCTTTATGCAATCTATGCAAACACTTCTGAAGGTGCTAGAAGAAGGATGGAAATTCTAGATGCAGAAAAAGATAAGAGAATTGTTAAGGCTTTAGAACGTGAGAGATGGATTATCAGAGATGAACCTCTAGACTATGTAGTAATTGATACTCCACCGTGGATGTTCTATACTTTAGCAGTAGTAAGCTATATCTCGGATTTTGTGATATATGTTCTGAGGCCGAGCCTTTACGAATTTAAGATCTTCAAAGATAGAATGGAGAATATCTATTCACATTTTAAATGTTCTATTAAACCTGTAATCAACTTTTACGATCAAACCAGCTCGACTGTTAAGAAGTTCGAGAAAGAGTTTAAAGAATATTTTGGTGGAGCCTACGTAACGGTCCCTACTATACCTGAAACATCATCAGGGATAGATATCTCAAGGATCTTCAGTTCATCTAGCAGATACACAAATCATTTGAAAGAGATCTTTACAGATCTACCACTTCCAAAAGAAACCACTCATGTTCATGATAAGATTAGAGTTCGTTGAATAGTCTACTTTTCCGAGCATGTATTCTTTGTATCTCTAGATGTTTCAGAATAATATCTTCAAGATTGAATATTTTCTCAACCTCGATTAGACTGAGTTCTAATCTATCTAGTGCTCTACCAAGTCTATGAAGACCTGGAAATGCTAGATGTAATGGAAGATTTATCTTAAATCTATAGACTTCACTATATTCTATCTTCTTACGCCAACCATTTTTATACAGAGTTCTCTCTTATCCAAGTCTTCTATATCTAATAGATCCTCAACCGAGGCGATATTTGAATAGCCTATAAATAAATCTACTTCTTTCTTCATTGAGAAGAACAATAAGTCATCTTTAGAGAATCTATTCTTTAGACTATTATAATAACAACGTCTACTGTAGACCAGTCTTCAGATTCTGGGTCAATAATCCTCCATGTGAAAGCTTTAACAGTATTTGATAATACATTTTTAGAAATAAAAAAGAGGTAAAAATGTTAAGATCTTTTTTCCTTCTTAGTATGGTCTAGAGACATGTATACAAGTAAGAATAATGTAGAGAGTGATAATATTATCGAGCTGGTTCTAAGAGGTCCATCCTCTAGTACAAGCCTAATATCTTCAACTTTCCCATATGTATCCTTGATGACTATATAGTTAAACCCTGGACCCATCATAAAAATATCTAGCTCTCCTTTAGAGTCTGAAGCCTTCCAGCTAAATACGAGGTTCGAGATATACCTTTCTCTAAAGATTATGCCTTTGACCTTAGACGGTATTTTAAACAATATAGATGTAGCTGAATCTCTATACATCTGAGCAGGCTCGATCTCAACACTCACATTATACATTATCAGTCTTCTCATGAAGTCTGCTTCAGCAATATTCTGATATGCTAGAACATGGTATGGTAGATTCATCCCAGACCAGACAACCTCTCCATACCCATATCTAATGTAAGCAACTAAGACTCTACCGTTAGATTTCAGGAGAGGCTCAGCCCCATCTCTGAGATATTCTAGATTTGATGAACTAACACCCCAGGGTCCACCATCATACATTGGTGGAGAAAAGATATTATTTGAGATACTGACTGTCAAGCTATGCTCAGCTATCTTAAAGTTCCAGTCATCTTCTATTATGGCCCTATGGGTCTTCGAGACTGGTATCGGTGAAGGCATCTCAGAAGATTCATCAGTAGATGACATGGTCTCTATAAACAATCTGCCACCGGCTGAAACATAGTGTTCAAGAATCTGGAAAGCTTTCACTCTATCTCGATAACAATACCTATAGAGAACTGTTACAGAAAACTTCTCCAAAACATCGATTGGAACATCATCAATACATCTTCCCTCAGCCCAGACGATGATTGGAGCAGGTTTACTATAGTTACTAATGGAAATAGATCTTAACAAGACATCGTAACCTTCATAATCGGCGAAAACCAGTACCGCTCCATCATATAGAAATTCAGAGATAGGTGGTGCCAAGTCGTTCTCAAATATCGTAAAGTCGCCTAGTTTACCAATAGGTCTAAACTTTTCTTCAGCGATTTTAAAGCCTTCTTCAGAATCGGTAAGTCCTAAGTATCTTATAGAACCCCAATCGAGAAGATGCATTAAAGTATTTTCGTTACTAGGGTTATGTGGAAGACTTGATAGAGTATATTCGAACCAATACTGCCAATCAAGATATAATATGCCGTGAGCGTAATAACCTCTCGATATGTAATAATCCGGTTTTAACAAAGAGATAGTATTGAATAGGGCATCTTTTACCCCTCCTATCCGGAAATGATTACCGAAAATCGATAACTGTAATTCATCGATAAGTTTAAACTCATTTATAGATGAAAGATTTACCGAGTGCATTTTATGAAGTTCATATGATGGAAGAAAAATATAGTGAAGAGATATGATTAATATTGTCAGTATGAGGAAAGTATATAGATGTTTTCTCCTAATATCCGATAAAATTATGCCTAAGACTATAGAGGAAAAAATTGTTACGAATACCATATACCGTGCAGGATGAAATCCAGCGATCCAGGGAACGATTTTTTGAGTAGTTAAGAAAAAGTGTACAATAAGTAAGATTGGAATCAGTGAGATAACGACTACTCGCTTCAAAAAGATCTTATGATCTCTCTTTATAAGATAATAAATATAATATGTAAAAAATAGAAGTATGGGCGATCCTGGTAGAGAACTACCGATCATGGGCAGTGAAGGTATCTCTATCAACATGAAGACTGGAAAATAATCACCTATATTAAATGGATAAGGTAGATCTTCCACTATCCCTGGACGTATCTTTGTCGTCAGCTCGAAGTAAAGTAATGGTACAAAGTATACAATGGTCAGACATACTAAAGAGGTCAGTAAAAGTACTGTTCTCTTCATTTTAACCTTCCATTTTATCTCATCACTAAGTATCCATAGAAGTGTTGAAAATACTAGAAATCCACCAACTGCTTGATGCCCCATAATAGAGAAAGAGGCGATGACCAGATAACCTATCAGATAAATTCTTTTACTCGTTCGTAACCATTTCTCGATTAATAGCAGACTCCAAGGGATAGCTGGTAAAGTAAGAAATTCTGGAAATTTCCACCCCATAACCATGGTTCCATTAGACCTGGAGAAGATGTCAGGAAGAGGCTGGCGCCGATTATTGGCATGACCTTATTGCTACCTTTTATTACGTATGAAAGAAATGATATTATCCCAGCTAGAATAAGGATTGCAGAGAAGAAAGACATCCAGTTTAAAAGTTGTATGATCTGTAGATGGTTTAAATCAAGAATAATGGTCACGATTGCAGGAAGTATATATGTGGAGGGTGTATAGAAAGTAAAATGCGGATTCCCAAAATAATATGTTGGAAACCATCTGAATCCTTCAAACCCTAGAGACTTGATTATGTGGATTTTTGCAGAATGAGGTACTGCATCAACTCCCAAGGCCATCTCTGGGAACCCCATAAAATTATGCAATATGTAATACAGCACCACACTGTAAGATAATATGATAAGTATGAAAATAATTGTTGAATATCTTAAATTTTGATTTCTAATACTTATCTCCATAATCTTCGTAATTAAGAACTGTTAATTTTGAAAAATTTAAATATAATCTTTAATACAATTTCACGAATTGGATCGTTTTTTACAGAGTCGTAAGGTCAAGTCTTATTACATAAATGAAGAACGGTATGATTGGCTTACTGACCCTAGAAGACTTGAGAAGATATATCACCGTCTTAGAGCTATAGTTTATTTAAAGAATCTTCAAAAGATTAAACGGTCTAGCTGGATACTTGATGCAGGCTGCGGCACTGGATTGATTACCATCCATATGCATCCACCTGTTGTAGGAGTAGATCTAAATCTTTGGAATCTGAGAAGACTTCAGTCTAGATTAAGAGATAAAGAGCTTATACAAGCAGACTTAGAACATTTACCATTTAGAGATAATTGTGTCAGCATTGTAAGCTGTACTGAAGTTTTAGAACATCTACCATCACCTGAGAAGGCTATCAGAGAATTTTACAGAGTTTTAAAAGATGAGGGTGTTTTTATTGGGACCGTGCCCAGCATACATCCAGTATGGCGTTTTAGAAGATATCTCCTTACGACTTGTCCAGTCTCTGAACCTTTCCATAGAAACTATACAAGCAGACAGATAAGAGAGATGTTAAAGATTTTTCCAAAGATTAAGGTTAAGTGCTTCCTACTTGGCCTGAATATATTTTTTGAATCTTATAAGACTTCTACCTAAAACGATCCTATTCTCCATCACGAAGAAGTATAATATAGTCATCGCCAGAAAGATGATAGATAGCATGTTAAAAACCCAGTTGAGAGCATTCTCACCCACATATCTTATCATGATCTTAACATCTCCTCTAACCCCACTCAAGTTATAGTAGATGAAACCTGGACCGATTAGATTAGGTTTCAACTCTACTTTATCTAGATAAGCTCTCCACCCATTATCATAGTTGACTTTGAAGATAAGATAGCAGTCTTCTCCAAGCTCCTTAATCTCTACATCAATTAAGTTGTTAGAAACTACATTATAATATAAGCTATGGCCACACTTCATATCTTCGATCAATTCAAGATACCTTTCCAGACTCTGTATATCTTGTATATCTCTAAGGATAGGTATATGATCAGTCTTCTTTACAAGCTGTATTGGTCTAGAATCATCTAATGGAACTTCATATACTTTAACATTATCAGTATCTCTTATTACATTGAGTTTATTCTCAAACTTTTCTGGATATCTATAGTCTTTGTAGGGTAAGCGGGCTGATGGGAAATCTACGATAACGTATCTTACATTGAATGCTTTAAGCCATTTAATGCTAAGAGTACTGTTGGGGCTATTATTAACAAAATATGAGATATGAGCCCACATAGGATTTATGCTTCCTGGGACTTCGTCGAATCCTCCTCTAACCTGTGGTTTACCATTGAAGACGTTTAGCCAGAATGCTATCGAGCCAGTAGAATATACTCGTGGACCGAACCTATCTCCAGGCAGCTCGTTGATAAAGTCTGCAATCTTCTTCTCTAAGGAATCTTCTATTTCATGGTCACCTACTCTATAAATGTTCCATGCAGAGTGTAATCCTTCAGCATAGTAGATTATGGCGACCGCCAGCAATACTGTTATGACTACAACACTGTATCTCCTTAATCTATTAAGTGAGAAGAATAACAGAGAGACTGCTAATCCATATAATGAGATATCGAATTCTGGATTGTATCTTATGGCTTGAGGTAGTAGTTCTATACCGGCAAATCTGTTAAAGCCAACTACTAGCAAGAACACTACTGCCAGTGGCAGTGTTGCTGCTAAAGCTTTCATACCTGTTTTAGATTGCAGAAATCTGGCCAAAGCAAATGTAGATGATAAAACCAATATTATTACAACTATGTATGGAGTCGTTAGAGTCTGCTTATTCATTGTTAACTGTAGATAGATTGTTAGAGCATTTAGATACTCATAATCATAAACGAATAAACAGAGTCCCCATCCGAAGAAGTATAAAATTAGGAATTTTTTGAAGGCGCCCCATCCTGATAAAACGGCTATAGATAAGAGGAATATCAGAAGGGATACGGCCGCAATCAGATTGACCATGTTAACGAATGCGATAATAAAGACGATGATCATGAGATAGATCTTCTCTCTGGATTCTACGTGATGGTAGAATAATGTTACCGTGATTAAAGCTAATGATAATCCTAGGAGGTGGGGTGTCTCACCATATAATCCGATAAGTGTTATATGGTCGGGATAGGGCTGCATATCTGGATAAACATAAATCAATCTATGAATCGATGGGAAACAGAGATAGATTATGCTGGATAAAGATCCAGCCAGTACTGAGCGAGATAGTGAGTAGATGAAGAAGTAGATGGTCAATGGAAGTATAATCAAAGTTAGAACTGTGACTCTTCTATAGGCTTCTGGTATATCTACTCCTAGAAGTATTGAAGCTAATTGTACAACATATAGAAAACCTGGTGAGTAAGATAGTTTGAAGGGGTGTCCACCATACCAGAGAGGATTCCATCCAGGTACGGGAAAATTCTCAGAAAGCATTCTAGACTGAGCTATGTATGCAGATTCTATCGAGCCTGTATTCCACGTATACTTACCATATAACAGTGGATAAGATTGGATTATCGTGAGAACTATTAATATTGTTATCGGTAATAAGTGGATCTTCTTCAATGATATCATCAACGATCTTCAGAGTCTTATCTTTTATAATCTTCTATAAATTGATTGAATCATAGTTGAAATTAATATTTAATGGAAAAATCCTTATATATAATTATTTACAGAATATAAAACATTACATTACGGTGATGGTAGAATCTCGATGTCCGATGATGTTAGAGAGAGGTGGGAGAGTAGATCAATTGCGGTTATAATCTTGTCAGCATCATTCATCCTTTTAATCCTTCCCTTCTACATTACCTTCAACGAGTTCTTCACATCAGTAGTAAAATCGATCGGTTTATGGTATTTCATAGATAGATACATCTCTCCAATAGTAGCTGCTATGACCTCCTCCATGTTACAGTTAATGAATATTAAAGCATCTTTCAGCGGGTCGATCGTGTACATCATCAAGTCTACCGAGATCATGGCACTATATATTGCATGGAACTGTATTGGATGGCAGAGTCTAGTAATCTTCTCAGCAATCTCTTACCTATCGTTAAGAGATAGTAGACTTCCCAGACTTGAGAAGCTTGTAATAATTATTTTAGGTCTGGAGGGTACTCTACTCATAAATATCTTCAGGATCGCTCTAGTAGGCTTAGTAGCAGTATATTTTGGAAAACTTCATGCTATATTATTTCATGATTATATTGGTTCATTGATAAGTTTCGGATGGCTTCTCGGCTTCTGGTATTTGTTCTCGCACAAATCCAGTAGAGAAAGTTTGGAGGATGAGGAATCTTGATCGCTGAGATACTAGCATATTCTGGATTAGCTTTTGGAATACTATTCTTCACCTACGCTATTAGACATTATGCCGCACTTATCAACATAGCCATATCGTTATTTAGAAATAACTCGCTAAAAAACAGCAGCGTCAGAAATTATAATGGTAGTACAACTAATGGGATAAGATTGAGGATAGCCGATAATAAGCTCACAAATGGTGGTAGAGTTGATAGAAGCCCGCCGATGATCAGTATTCACGTTCCCCTCTACAATGAGGAAAAGGTAGTGGATAGGCTAATGGAGGCTTTGACATCGATAGACTATCCAAACTATGAGGTGATCGTGGTAGACGACTCGACAGACTCAACCTTCGAGAGATTAAAGAATTGGAATAGGCATCCAAAAGTAAAGATAATTCACAGGGATAATAGGAGAGGATTTAAGGGTGGAGCACTTAATGAAGCATTAAAAAATATGAATAATGAGGCTAGATATGTAGTCGTCTTTGATGCAGACTTCATCCCACCTAAAGATATTCTATGGAGATTTCTAGAAGTCTTCGAGAACAATGAGAATGGTTATGGAATAGAATCATGGGAGAAGAGAGATGTTGTCGCAGTCCAAGGGTACCAGTGGCATATTCTCAATGCTTCAGAGAACTGGATAACCAGAGCTGTAACAGCAGAATATGCTGGGAACTATCTTGTTGAAAGAGTGTATATGGAGAATCTTCCAGGATTGAAGATGGTGGCTGGAAGCGTCTTTATGATTAGAGCGGATATTATTAAAAGATATGGTTGGAGGGAGAGTCTTACAGAAGACTGGGACCTCACCCTTAGATTCTACCGAGATGGTTACAAGGTTTTATACACACCTCTTATAGCGGCTCCAGCAGAATGCCCATCGACTTTAATCGCTTTGATGAGGCAGAGGTCTAGATGGGCTGAGGGACATACATTTGCTGTAAAGAAGTATTTTAGAGAGATCTTGCAGAGTAGGTTCCTATCTCTAAGAGAGAAGCTTGAGTTTCTATACCTCACACCATACTATCTCAACAGCTTCTTCTTCATCATCGGTACATTCTCATGGCTCTTAGCAGAATTTCTAGGAGCCAAGATTTCATTCTGGACAAGCCTCTTCGGATGGTCTCTACTATTCACAAACCTAATGGCTATACCATTTATCAATCTCACAGGATTATTCCTCGAGTATAGAGCATCAAGACATTGGACAGGAGCATTCATGTTTATACCCTTAATGCACTTATTGGCCATCCCCCAAGCGATCGCAGCGTTTAAAGGACTTATAGAGAAGAGAGAATCTGCTTGGTTTAGAACATTAAAGACAGGTAAGATAACTGAGCTAAACTTATTCTATCATCTGAGAAGGATTCTTAGGAGAGAGAGAAGTAAGAGACGGGTAAGTAGAAAGATGTGGGCGATGATAATCTTCATACCATTCCTTCTATCAGTCTTAAGATTAATACAGATAGGTAGCTATCAGTCGATGATAGGAGATAACCTTGTGCTAACATTACTTCCAGTAACGTTAGCTACATCCTCCATCCTCTTAATCATTGGAAGAAGATCTGATAAGTTATATCCTACGATGATTAAGACAGCTGCACTCGTTTCCACCACTACTCTCATAATATCGATAGCAATAACGACACCTACAGAGGCCCTACCAAAAGAAACATTATACCTCCGGTCTGATTTTTATTCCAATACAAATATTAGAATACTAGGTTATTCTTCAGATGGAAGCCAAGTTACAATAGAGCCAAATAAATCTCATTGGTGGCGTTCAGTAAGTGCCTATAATTTTGTTAGTGGAGATAGAGGAGTATGGGATATCTATATGTTTGGTCGAACTGATAATAGTTTTACTCTGTATATATATTTCTATGCATATGATCCGAAAACTAATCAGAGATTCTCTCTCGGACCTCCCTTCGTTAGGCAGATAGGATGTTGTAATTTTGGTTTTTGGCAACCTTATAATAAGGATATTAATATAAATTGTCAGGGATGTAATTTAGATGTAGAAATAATTGCCACTCAAAGTTTCATTTTATATACCGGAAATATGGGGTTTCAATCAAGAATAGAGATCCCCGAGAATACAGTGGTACTGTTGATCGCGTTATTTGCGTTTCTCATAGTGTACCATAGGGGAAGGCTGGGAAAGTGGCGGCGAGAGCGGAGGACCTCAAGACCTACCTAATGATAAAAAATAAAAGTCTACAGTTGGAATAGCATCGATTATCATGTGTAGTCATCATGTCCACTGGAGAGCTCGCCTTCGTAAACCACGATAGAGAAATGTAAAGGTGTACATGATGATTTGTACTCACCCATCCCGAATGCTCAAAATTTTAAATACACTTCATAGATTTCCATTAAGACAAAGTTATGCAAGAGCTTTCTACTTCCATACACTATAAATAATATAGCCTCAACACCTTATAACTCTATATCTCTCAACCAATGTTTGCAATCGCATTTTATTAATTTTCCATTCTACCTGTAGGTATCTGCGGGGGGTGGGACTTGAACCCACGAAGGCCTACGCCAGCGGGTCTCTCACTATAGATCTTAAGCCCGCCCCCTTTAGCCGCTTCTGACCAGCATTGACCTATCTCGGGAACCCCCGCTATCTACGATCATATCTACATCTTCTCGATATAACGATTTTTCCGTGTACATAATTAAAGTTTTTAGGCTTCCTTATATCTTAATACTGTAAAAATGAGGATTCTACATGTTAGTGATATTCATGGAAATATGGCTGCTGTAGAGAAGATTGTAGATAAGTCTAATGAATTTAAGGTAAGCTTAGTGGTCGTTACAGGAGATTTAACTCATTTCGGTGAAGTAGAAGATGCTGAGACTATCTTAGAGAAGATCTCTCAATCTGGTAGAGATGTATTCTTCGTACCAGGAAACTGTGATCCTCGAGCATTACTTAGGTGGAGCCCAGTGAACCCTCACATTAAGAATCTTCACTTAAATTCTGTAGAGTATATGGGTAGAGAGTTTATAGGTCTCGGTGGAGCAGTTGGGAGCTATGGAACATTAATAGAATTTACAGAAGAAGAAGTTGAAGAAGCTCTAAAGAGTATCGCTCCTCTCAAGTCGGGATTTATCTTTGTAAGCCATTCTCCACCATATGGGTTAGAAATAGATTACACGGGGGTAAAACATATAGGAAGTAAAGCTGTGAAGAAGTTTATCGAATTACATCATCCCAAGTTAGTGCTTTGTGGACATGCTCATGAAGGTAGGGGGATTGTGGAGATAAGTGGAACAGTAGTAGTAAACTCTGGACCTGCGAAGAATGGTTATTGTTCAATTGTAGAAGTAGGTGAAGATGTAGAGGTTCAGCTTACGATGCTCTATTGAAACACTTGCTTATCATATGACTCTAAGAAGACCACTCGCTCGATGTTCATATTATCGATGATGTCTTTAGCAAGAATCCTCTTAGACATCTGTAGAGCTGGAAGCAAGAAAGCTTCTCTAGGAATGATTATTCTAATCTCTGCATCATCATGTTCTATAGTGAATTTTTCAACCTCCACATCTGGGATCCTAGTATGGATCAGTGCTTTAATCTTCTCAAGCTTGTCTTCAATAATCTTTACTACCTTAACGCTACATTCAAGATGTTTTCCAGCTAGATATGGGTTGAAATCAATCTGAACTCTTCCTGATTCAATATTTCTAACAATACCTTCTCTACCATCTACGGTTATCTTAGACCCTATGGTTATAGGTCCCTCGACATCCTTCAACCTTCTAATAGGGATTACTTTGACTTTATTGGGGTCTCTCAAACCGAATGCTTTCTCAGGAGGAATATCAAATATCTTCTCTTGGTCTACCTCCATACCTATCAACTCTTCTTCAATAGCTTTCATCAAGAACCCTTTTCCAACTATTACAAGTCTAGGCTCGTATACTCTCCCAGCTTCAAAAAATTTCTTACCTATCTCTTCTATAGTTGTATCGATGACCTCTCCTGTCTCTTTTATTTTTATAGTGTAGTTTACGAAGATAAAATCTCCTTCTCTAGTCTTCTGCGGTGCTCCAACTTTTTCTTTAACCTCCTCCACCTCACTCTCAATCTCTCTAACTTCTTTCTCCGATACTTCTCCTACCTTTGCTTCACCTTCATTAACCATCTCAGCATATCTATCTTCTTTAGCCATCTCTTTCGACATACTCTATTTCAACTATGGATGTCTGATACCTAATTTATAAACTTAATAAACTCATTCTAATATGAAGATCAATATATTTTAGGAGGGTCTCCAAGAGAGTTTTCCTTCATATAGATCTAGTAGTATGTAGTAAGTAAACATTTTTATGAGAGTTATCTAAAGATAATTAAGGGGGTTGAAGACTACTTTAGAGTCTGTTAAACCCTCATCTTAAAGAAAGGTGTATAGGTTATGTCCTCTCTTGGTATAGATCTCCCTAAGAATATGAAGACTGGTACGACTACCGTTGGATTAGTTGTTAGAGATGGAGTCGTCTTAGCTACTGATACTAGAGTTACCTCAGGTTTCTTCGTTGCACATAGGAAGGGTAAGAAACTCTTCCCTCTATCAGACTACTCTGCGATAACTATTGCAGGTAGAGTAGCAGATGCTCAAACAATAATTGATCTTCTCAAAGCAAATATCAGATATTACCAGATCTCTAGAGGTCTACCAATGGATATAGTATCAATTGCTAGGTTAGCATCAAACTTTATGTTCAATTATAGGTGGTTCCCATACATAGCACAATTAATCATCGCTGGAGTAGATAGTACTGGACCACACATGTTCAATATAGATTTAACAGGCTCTATGACTGAGGAGGCCATCATATCAACAGGCTCAGGCTCACCCATCGCATATGGAATACTTGAAAGCGAGTTTAGATCTGAGCTAACTGTAGAAGAGGCCGCACGCTTAGCATTTAAAGCAGTAGCTGCAGCTATCCAGAGAGATATCGGCTCAGGAGATAGCATAGATGTAGCATACATAAAAGTTGGAGGAAGATATGTAGAGTTAAGTAGTGAAGAGAAGCGCCCCCTATACTCTAGCTATGTTAGACAAGTATATTAGGTAATTCACGATCATGTCTCAGCAACTTTTTACAATAAACAAGCTTAGGCAGGAGATATTTAGATACTTCTCTGTGATAAACCCACTTGAATCTGGAATAACTAAGATAGACTTCGAGGGGCCTAGAATAGCGATCTATACGAAAAACCAAGAACTCTTTAGAAATCAAGATCAAGTAGCTAAAGATCTTGTCAACTTGATAAAGAAGAGGGTTGTTATCAGATCTGATGAATCTATAAGGCTGCCGAGGGAAGAAGTAGAAGAAAAGATTAGAGAATATTTTAAGAATGTTCAAGGAGTAGTATTTAATGACCTACTTGGAGAAGTTGTTATCGAGTTAAGCCCAGATAAACCTCTTCCCTCAGATAATGAGTTAAAGTTACTTAGCAATATGACGCTATGGAGTATTAAGGTAGAGCGTACTACCACTATGCAGACGAAGACTATTGAGAAGGTTAAGAAGATAATTTATGGAGATCCTCAGTATAGAGTTCAAGTTCTTAGAAATATTGGTGAAAGAGTCTTCAGAGACCAGACCTTCATGACCAACGAGGTACTGATAACGATATTAGGCTCTGGGATGCAAGTCGGAAGATCAGCGATTCTCCTACAAACTACTGAGAGCAAGATACTTCTCGACTGCGGTTATTCTCTAGGTGGGACAAGTAATCTAGAATCATTCCCAAGACTTGATGCTATTGACAATCTAGTAGAAGAACTTGATGCCGTAGTCATAACCCACGCACATCTAGACCATATGGGAATGGTCCCATATCTCTTCAAGTATGGTTACAGAGGACCTGTATACTGTACAGAGCCAACTCTACCCTTGATGCTTATGCAGCATCTAGACTTCATAAATGTAGCTGAGAAGGAAGGCGTCTTCCCACCTTATAGCGAGGCGGACGCTCGGTTAGCAGTTCAACATACAGTAACCTTAGGTTATGGAGTCGTGACCAACATTACCCCAGATGTAAGGATAACATTCTACAATTCTGGACATATGTTAGGTTCATCCGTTGTCCACATACATATTGGAGAAGGATTCCACAACATAGTATATACTAGCGACTTCAAATTTGAAGATAGTCGAACATTAGAAGCATGTATAAGCAAGTTTCCAAGGATCGAGACATTGATCATGGAGAGTACTTATGGTGCAGCTCAAACCCCATTCAATAGAGCTCAGAGTGAGCAAGTGCTTGCAGAGTATATTACCAAGACTATTGAGCGGGGAGGGAAAGTCTTCATACCAGTACCTGCAGTTGGTAGAGCTCAAGAGATAATGCTTATCCTAAATCATCTATTTGAGTCTAAGAGTATCCCTGAGGTTCCAGTCTTCTTAGATGGATTGGTAATAGAAGCTACGGGGATACATATGGCATTTCCACAGTATATGAATCAAGAAATAGCTAGACAGATAATAGATGGAAAAAACGTCTTCCTAACAGAATACTTCACACCTGTTAGAAGTACCCAGCAGAGAGAAGAAGTACTGGAGACCTCCGGTCCGATGATCGTTATAGCTACCTCCGGGATGCTTGAGGGCGGTCCAATACTAACCTACCTTAGAGAATATGCAGGAGATGAGAGAAATCTATTAGCATTTGTCAGCTATCAAGTTGAGGGGACTTTAGGGAGGAGATTACTGAAAGATATTAGAGAGATTCAGTTGATGGGTGAAAACGGGAAACCCGAGATAGTCAATGTTAATATGGAGATAGTGAAGATCGATGGATTCTCCGGACACTCAAGTAAGCAGGAACTACTGAACTATGTTAAATCTATACAGCCTAAGCCTAAGAATGTAGTCTTACTACATGGAGAACCTGAAGCAGTTTTAAGTCTATCTAAAAGCATATCAAAAATCTTACCCAGTTCAAAGATCTACACACCTAGGAATCTTAACTCTATAACTTTAGAGATGAAGGCTTAGAGATCATTTACCAGTACTGCATTACGTGGTAGTATTAGAAGCACTGGTTTAGAGATAAGGTATAAGCTTCCACCATTCTTCTCAACTTCTTCTTTAACATCTATGATCGCTTTCTTCAAAACCCCATCTTCCAGTCCATCTAGAGAAGCTAGAACAAGTTCACCTTTAACAATAGATTCCACTACCTCTTCTCTATCTCTCAAGATACTACAATACTTTACCTTAATATTGTTAGAGAGAGTTTTAGAGACTTTCTTATCAACATCTTCAGCCATCTTAACCAACCTCATCACTTCTTCTTCTATTTCTCTAAACACGTTAGGTTCACGTTCATCGATCATTCCATAATCTACAACTTAAATCTATGAGAAAAATCTATTCCTAGAAACTAGTAGACTACAATAAATGCACAAGATCAGAGTACTTCTCAGAGATTATTATCGTAATCCAGAGCAAGCTTATAGATAACATGCTTAGAAGATATCATCTAAGAGAAGATAGATCGATTACCTATTTTATTGAGGAGTATAAGGGACATAAGAGAGTATAGTTAAGGTTTAAGATAGGATATCGTTCTAAATCGTAAAACTAGATAATTAAAAAGAAACTTAATATATTGAGTAAAGTATTTTTTGGTACAGAAGTGGTGAGGAAGACTTGTCTACAGATATTTCTCTTAAAGTTCTTTCTGAGAGTCTTGGAGGAAAGGTTTTGGTAAGATTGAGGAATGGTAGAGTTCTTCGAGGGGTTCTTCAAGGATACGATCAGCATATGAATCTGATCTTAGAGCAAGCGGAAGAATTAAATGATGAGAACTCGGTCTCGAGACAGCTCGGCGTGATAGTTGTAAGAGGAGACAGCATCATAATGGTATCTCCAACAATAAAAGAGAAGAAGTAAAAATGAGCGAAAGAAGATATCAAGATCAATTAATATAATGCAGAGTAAATAGAGGGTAAAGTCACTCAACCTAGATCGTGATAAAAGGTTAAAATAAGAATGTAAAAGTCTATAAGTAAAGAAAGCGTGGGAGAAGGAATTGGTTAAAGGAACACCTTCACTAGGAAAAAGGAATAAGGTTGTACATATTAGATGTAGAAGATGTGGTCACCACTCCTATCATCTAAGAAAACGGAGATGTAGTTACTGTGGATACCCTGACCCAAGATGGCGGAGATACAATTGGATAAAATCAAAAAAGCTTTTACATTAAGATGTAAACAAAAGTTTAAGAAATTGTTTTAGATCTAGGAAGAATAGAGGGGCCGGTAGATCAGTGGGAGATCGCCCGCCTTGCACGCGGGAGGTCGCGGGTTCAAATCCCGCCCGGTCCACTCAAGATTAAATGAATACACATAATTTTACTACGCTATATTTTAATTAGTAGATCTCTTGAGTTTGCTCTATTTTCAAATATTCTTAATACTTTAAGAAGTAATATTGATACATCGCACTAATTGGTTTTACATATTTTTTATAG